>DIZC01000042.1 GCA_002429315.1 Alphaproteobacteria bacterium UBA6038 | reverse complement strand
TGGCAGGTGGCGCAGGCGCAGGCGCCGCCGCAATCCGCATCGATACCCGGGATCAGGTTCTTCACCGCGCCCTCCATGACCGACCAGCCCAGCGGGACCTCCGCTTCGTGCTCTTTGCCGTTGTGCTCGATGTACTTGATCCTCGGCATGGCCGCTCCCGAATACCTCAAAGGATGTTTTTCATGGGAATGGCGCTGTCCGCAAGACGCTCCGGTGAAACCGGCCGGCCTTCGGCGATGAGCTTGCGGCCGACGAGGTATTCCGGCGCGGCGTTCACCGCTTCGACCGCGGCCACCGCGCCCTCGCGCAAATGAAACACGGCGAACTTGCGCGATGCCGGGTTCCCACGAATCACCAGCCGGTCGCCCGGCCGCGCCAATCCGGCGATCTGCAGCTTGAGGTCGTACTGATCCGACCAGAACCACGGCACCTCACGATAGGCCACCGGCTTGCCGACCATCGCAAGCGCTGCGTGCTTGGCCTGGTCGATGGCATTCTGCACGCATTCCAGCCGAATGGATTGACCGTCGCGGCTGGTGTGCTGAGTGCAATCGCCCGCGGCGAAGATCGCCGGATCATCGGTGCTGGCACAATGCCGATCGACGACGATGCCATCGTTACAGGCGACGCCCGCCGCCAAGGCCAACTCGACATTCGGCAAGATGCCGATCCCGATAAGCGCAAGGTCAGCATCGTGTCGCTTGCCACCGGCGCGAAGCGCCTCGAGGCGGCCGGCGCCTTCGAATCCCTCCACAGCAGTGTCGAGATGGAAGCGCACACCCGCTTGGCGGTGCACCTGCTCGTAAAAAATCGACAGCTGCTGCGATACGGCCCGCGCCATCAGACGGTCGAGCGCTTCAAAGACGGTCACTTCCAAACCCAGCTTGCGCGCCACGGCGGCGACTTCCAGGCCGATGTAGCCTCCTCCGACGACCGCGAGCCGGCCGCCGGAAACGAAATGCGGCCGTATCGCATCGACGTCGGCGATGCCGCGCAAATAGTGGATGCCGGGCAAGTCAGCTCCCGGGACATTGAAGCGGCGCACGCGCGAGCCCGTGGTCAGAAGCAGCTTGTCGTAAGCCAAGCTTTGCCCGTCGCTCAGCTGCACGCGTTTTGCCGCGCGATCGATAGCCGAAGCGGCGACACCCAGAATCACTTCGCACTTGGCTTCGCGATAGAAGGCTTCTGGCTTCAGGAACAGCCGCTCGCGCTCCATTGCGCCGGAAAGGTAAGCCTTGGACAGAGGGGGTCTCTGATAGGGCGCAAACGGCTCGTCGCCCACCAACGTAATCGCGCCGGCAAAGCCTTCCGCCCGCAGGGTGGCCACGGCCTGTGCGCCAGCCTGGCCTGCGCCAATAATGAGAAACCGCTCCATCTCGTCCGGGAGGCCCCCTGCTGCCCTTAATGGGGCGTCCCGCTAAATAGGCGCAGCAATCATGTGGAATCAACCCGCTGGCCCCTTGCGTTGCGGCGGGCGATATGGCGGGCTAATGGCCTGTCGATGAAGGGCAAAATCGAGGGGTTTGTGCGAGAAATCGCGCTTCCGGACGAACTGGCGACCAAGAGATTGGGCGCGCAGATCGCCGCCGGGCTAACGACCGGTGAGACCGTCGCGCTTTCGGGCGATCTCGGGGCGGGTAAGACGACGCTCGCCCGTGCGATCCTCGGCGCTTTGGGAGTGCGCGAGATGGTGCCCAGCCCGACATTCACATTGGTGCAGCACTATGACACGCCGGGATTACCTATTTATCACTTCGATCTTTACCGCCTGGAAGCCGAATCCGATATCGAACAGCTGGGCCTCGGTCATGCGTTGGCGAGCGGCGCCGCGCTGGTCGAATGGCCCGAGCGCGCGGGTTCGCGACTGCCGTCGGACGCGCTGTATGTGGAGATGGACATCGTGGGCGAGAACAGCCGCCGCGCTTTGTTGAGGGGCCCCACACATTGGGCATCGGTCTTTCCGGAGGCGCAATGATCGCGGAACGCCGGGAAGCGATGCATGAATTCCTGCACAGCGCGGGATGGGACGCGGCGACGCTATCGCCGCTTCCCGGCGACGCTTCCACACGCCGCTATTTCCGCCTGTTCCGCAATGGCCACAGCGCCATGCTGATGGACCAGCCGCAGGATGCCGAGGCACCGCAATGTCCGCCAGGTGCCACGCCGGAACAGCGACACGCGCTGGGCTACAATGCAGTGGCGCGGCTGGCCGGCGCCGATTGCGGCCGCTTTGTTGCGACCGCGCAATTCCTGCGCAGCCAAGGCCTGAGTGCGCCGCTGATCTACGCGGCAAATGTAAAGCTCGGCTTCGTCCTGATCGAAGATCTGGGCGACGATCTCTATGCCAATGTGCTTGCCGGCGGAGAAGAGGACGAGCAGGCGCTGTACGCTGCCGCGATCGAAGCGCTCGCCAAGCTGCATGTCGAGGCTGCGCCGCCGACACTCGGAGACGCCAAAACGCTGCACGCCTACGACGAAACCGCTCTGCTCGCCGAAACCGATCTGATGACGGAGTGGTTCATGCCGGCCGCGCTCGGCAGGCCGACTGCGGAGGAAGAAAGGCAGGAGCATCGGGCGCTATGGCGCGAGGTTTTGCGGCCGGTGCTGGATAGTCCGCCGGTTTTCGTGCATCGCGATTACCATGCGCAAAATCTCTTCTGGTTGCCGGAACGCGCAGGCGCAGCGCGCGTCGGTATGATCGATTTCCAGGACGCCGTGGCGGGCGTTAGGGGCTACGATCTTATTTCGCTTCTCGAAGACGCGCGGCGCGACGTAACTGCGGAAGTCGCGGAGGCGATGACGCAGCGGTATCTCGACGCAATGCACGAGACCGGCGTGGCGGTCCATGCGGAATCATTCCGCGCCGAAGCCGCCATTATGGCCGCGCAGCGCAACACGAAGATCGCTGGTATTTTTGCGCGGCTGTATAAGCGTGACGGCAAGCCCCGTTACCTGTCCCACCTTCCGCGTGTGTGGGGGTATCTCGAGCGCGATCTCCAGCATCCGGTGCTAAGGCCGCTCAAAGCATGGTACGGTCGTAAAATTCCAGCGGCGGTGCGGCGCGAATCTCGCGTGGGAGAATTGGTGTGAGCGGGCCGACGCGAGCCATGATCTTGGCCGCTGGGCTCGGAACCCGCATGCGGCCGCTCACCAGCAACACGCCCAAGCCGCTGGTGAAGGTGGGCGGGCGCGCGTTGATCGATCATGCCATTGACCGCCTGATGCAGGCGGGCGTGACCATGATCGTCGTCAACGTTCACTACCATGCGGACAAACTTCGGCATCATCTTGC
This sequence comes from Alphaproteobacteria bacterium UBA6038, assembly GCA_002429315.1. GTDB lineage: Bacteria > Pseudomonadota > Alphaproteobacteria > Micropepsales > Micropepsaceae > Rhizomicrobium. Next base: position 7,417 of record DIZC01000042.1, on the reverse strand, counting down.
GAAGCGCGACGATGTGGAAATACGCATTTCGGATGAGACCGATGCGATCCTTGGCACTGGCGGCGGCGTTCTGCGCGCCTTGCCGTCTTTCGAAGGAAAGCCGTTCTTCATCCACAATTCCGACTCGATCTGGGCGGAAGGCTACGGCCACGCGCTTCAGCGGCTGAAGACGCGGTGGAATCCGGACGACATGGATTCGCTGCTGCTGATGGCCTCGCTGGTGAACTCCATGGGATATGAAGGCCGCGGCGACTTCCTGATGGATTCGGACGGGCGCCTCAGTTCGGTTCCGGAAGGGCGCCTCTCGCCTTTTGCATATCCCGGTGCCGCCATCCTGCATCCGCGGCTGTTCGACGAAGCGCCGCGCGGAGCCTTTCCGCTGCTCATGCTGTGGGAGAAGGCGATCGAGCGCGGCCGACTGTTTGGCCTGCGGCTCGACGGCGTTTGGATGCATGTGGGCACGCCTGAGGCGCTGACCGAAGCCGAGGCGTTTCTCGCCGACCTCGCGCCGGCCTGACCGAATGGCCAATGTCTTCACCATTCCGGCGAGCGCCCCCTTCGCCGAAACCCTGGTGCGCGGCCTGATCGCCCGCACCGCCGCCGAGCGCGATCCGCTCGCGCTGGCCAGCGTGACTCTCTATCTCCCCACCCGGCGCGCGGCGCGCACCTTCGGCGAAAGCTTCGCGCGCGCGCTTGGCGGGGCGGCGTTGCTGCCCACGGTCCGCCCGCTGGGCGATGTCGATGAAGAGGATTTCCTCTTCGATATCGGCGCGGACGCGTTGGCCTTGCGGCCGGCCATTACGCCTCTTCGGCGGATGCTGCTGCTTGCGGCACTGGTGCAGCGGTGGGACCACGCGCGCCGCAGCCAAAGGTTGTCCTTCGCGCAAGCCGCGGCCCTCGCCCGCGCGCTCGCGAAGTTTCTTGACGAAACGGAGACGCAGGGCGTCGACCTTGCCAAGCTCGACGAGCTCGTGCCCGCCGCTCTGGCTCAGCATTGGGCGGACGTGAACGTCTTCTTGGCGCTGCTGCGCGACGAATGGCCGAAACTGCTGGCGGCCGAAGGAAAAATGAATCCGGCGGCGCGCCGAAATCTGGCGCTCTTGTCCTTGGCACGTCGGCTGACAGTCGATCCACCGAAGGGATTAACTGTGGCCGCGGGATCGACCGGCAGCATTTCCGCAACGGCTGAGCTGCTCAATTCAATCGCGAACCTGCCGAACGGCTTAGTCGTCCTGCCGGGTCTCGACAAAGACCTGGATGAAGAGAGCTGGAACGAGCTCGATGCGGGCCATCCCCAGTTTGGGCTTAAACAGTTGCTGCAGCGCATGGGCGTGGAACGCCGCAATGTGACGGAGTTCGACGCGGTGCCGCACGCAAGATCGCGCGAGATCCTGATCCGGGAAGTGTTGCGTCCGGCGCCGACCACGGATGCCTGGCGCGCCATTGCGGAACGCGGCGGCGACGACATCGCGAGCGGGCTCGGAGGCTTGTCGCTCGTCGAGGCGGCCCATCCGGGCGACGAAGCCGCGGCCATCGCGCTAATGCTTCGCGAAGCGCTGGAGACGCCGGGACGCACCGCGGCCCTCGTCACGCCCGATCGCAATCTGGCGCGTCGCGTGGCGGCGGAAATGGGCCGTTGGAATGTTGCCATCGACGATTCGGGCGGACGCCCGCTCGCCAATACACCGGCTGGAGCTTTCCTCTGCCTGCTGGCCGAAGCAGCCGCCGAGAAGTTTGCGCCTGTGCCGCTGCTGGCGCTGCTGAAACATCCGCTGGCGAGTGGCGGCCAGACGCCGGCTGATTTCCGGCGCCGTGCGCGTCAATTGGACCGCTACTGTCTGAGAGGACCACGGCCCGACCCGGGACTCGCCGGCATTGGTGCGGCGATTGCGGCGGCACTGCGGGAAGCCCATGCGCGGGACCGTCATTCTGAAATGCAAGTTATCGCCGAGCTTGCGTACTGGTTCCAAGCACTCACTGCCACGCTGCAGCCGTTAGAAGACGTCCTTGCAGATCAAACGATCGCGCTTCCCGAAGCGCTGAACGCACACATCGCAACCGCCGAAACGCTTGCCACCGGCAACACAGAATCCGGCGACGCGCGGTTATGGCGGGGCGAGGCCGGTGAAGCCGCGGCCAATCTCGTCGCCGAATTCGAAGAAGCGGCGGCAGGCTTTCCGCAAATCGAAAGCAGCTCCTATCCCGTGCTGTTTCGCGCGCTTGCCGAAGAGCGCGCCGTGCGTCCGGCGTATGGACGTCACCCGTGTCTTGCGATCCTGGGGCCGCTCGAAGCGCGCCTGCAAAGCTTCGATTTGGTCATTCTGGGTGGTCTGAACGAAGGCACCTGGCCTGCTGCCGCCACAACAGATCCGTGGCTCTCCCGCCAAATGCGCGCGCAGCTTGGGCTGGAGCCGCCCGAGCGGCGAACCGGTCTGTCGGCGCACGATTTCGCCACACTGGCGAGTTCGCCGCGCGTGATCCTCACCCGCTCATTAAAGGCTGAAGGGGCGCCCACAGTTGCCTCGCGCTGGCTGCAACGGCTGCAGCAACTGACGAAGGGGCTTAACCTCCACCTGGAACTGACGCCACAAAGGCCCTATGCAAGATTTGCCACGATCCGCGATTACGCCGACGCCCCGCCCGATCGATTGCCCCGGCCGCGACCCTGTCCGCCGGTGGCATCGCGGCCGCGGCGACTCTCCGTCACCGAAATCGAGGCTTGGCTGCGCGATCCTTACGCAATCTATGCGAAACATGTCCTGCGCCTCGTGCCGCTCGATCCGCTTGACGCCGAGATCGGTCCCCTCGAGCGCGGCAGCGCCATCCACGCCGCGCTGGAACAGTTCCTCCGAGAGTTCGACAAAACTCTTCCGCCCGACGCCGAAACGCGGCTGATCGCCATTGCAGACGAAATCTTCCAGGCGGCCAAGCTGCCCAGAGCCGCACTCGCCTTGTGGCGGCCACGGTTTCTCCACGCCGCGCGCTGGTTCGTCAATGAAGAGCGCATGCGGCGTGGTCGTATCGTAAAGTCGCATCTCGAAATCGCAGGCGAGCGCCAGTTCGACGGTCCGGCCGGCCCGTTTATACTGCGCGCACGAGCCGACCGCATCGATGAGTTGAAGGACGGCGGCGGCGCGATCATAGACTACAAAACCGGCGCGCTGCCTTCGCCGAAACAGGTAAAGACGCTGCTTGCCCCGCAACTGCTGCTGGAAGGCGCAATTCTGGCCGCAGGCGGTTTTGCGGGCATGGGAAAATTGCGGCCTGCGGATCTGATTTACATCCGCTTCGGAGGCGGCGCCGAACCGGGGGAAATCCGCTGCACGCCCGATATCGACCAGCTGATTGCCAGAGCGGAAGCCAATCTGCGCGCGCGCATTGCGCAGTTCGATGAGGAGAGCACGCCATACGACCCGCGGGTGATGCCGTTCCGAGCCGATCAGCCCGGCGACTACGATCATCTGTCGCGCGTTCGGGAATGGTCGCTCACAGGGTGGGAAGAACTCGAAGAATGACAGCGAGCGTCGACAACGCCATCATCGCGGCAGATCCCCGACGCTCTGCCTGGGTTTCCGCCAATGCGGGAGCAGGCAAGACGCATACGCTCGCCAATCGCGTGACACGGCTGCTCCTCGGGGGGGCCACACCCGAGCGCATCCTGTGCCTCACCTACACAAAATCCGCAGCCGCCGAAATGCAGGGTCGTTTGTTTGCGCAGCTCGGCGACTGGGCCATGTTCGACGACGACAAGCTCGGACGTGCGATCAGGGAGATCGGCGCTGCCGCGCCGGCTTCGATGGATCTAAGAAAAGCGCGGCGGCTGTTTGCACTCGCGCTCGAGACACCGGGCGGTTTGAAGATCCAGACCATCCATTCCTTCTGCGAGCATCTGCTCGGCCGCTTTCCCATCGAGGCCGGCATCCCTCCCTCCTTCCGGGTGCTTGATGAGCAGACCTCGCGCGACCTCATCGCCGAAGCGCGCGTCCAGGTGCTGGAGCGGGCCGGCTCTGGCGAGGCGAAACTGGCCGCGGCCGCAGCGCATCTGGTGACCGAGATCAGCGAAGCGCGATTGCATCAAATTCTCGGCGCCGCCCTCGGCAACGATCGCCCCAAGCTGGAGCGCTTTTTCACCGATCTGCCGCCGGGCGAAAATGCCCTGCACACGCTGGCGGCGCGAGCTCACGCCGCCGGCAAAGAAACGGTCGAGGAGATCGCGCAGGCATTCTGCAACCAAGCCAAGACCGAAGCACGAGACCTCGCCGCAGTGGTAGATTGGCTCTCCGGCGGCGGCGCGAACGACAGAAAGCTGGCCGAATGCCTGTCGGCGTTTGCGACGCGCGGGTTCGGCACCGACGCCTTCCGCGCGTTGCGCAGCGCCTTCTGCAACACCGATGGCGAGCCGAAGGAGAAGCTGGCAACGAAGTCCATTTGTGCCGCCGGCCCTTCGCTATTCGAGTACCTGACCCAGTTCGCCAACCGCTATATCGCTGCCGAGCAGCGTTGCCGGGCGGCGCGCGCGGCCCTGTTGGCGCATGCAGCACTGACGCTGGCAGATGCGGTGCGCGATGCATACGCGGCCGAGAAACGCACGCGCGGCGCTCTCGATTACAACGACTTGATCTCCCAAACGCTGGCGCTGCTGAGCAAGACGGAGGCGGCCGCATGGGTGCTCTACAAGCTCGACGGCGGGCTCGACCACGTGCTGATCGATGAGGCGCAAGACACCAGCCCCGAGCAGTGGCAGATCGTGCGCAAACTGACGGAGGAGTTCTTCGCTGGCCGCGGCGCCCGCGATCTGTTCGAGACACCGCGCACCGTTTTCGCGGTGGGCGACGAGAAGCAATCCATCTTCAGTTTCCAGGGGGCCGATCCGCTCGAGTTCGATGTCAACCGCAGGCATTTCGCGGCGCGCGCGATGACGGATTTTGCCGACGTGCGGCTGCAAACGTCGCACCGTTCGGCACCGGAGATTCTGGAGTTTGTCGATACCGTGTTCGCCGATTCGGAAGCGCGCCAAGGGCTGACGTCGTCGGATGAACCGATCGAGCATCATCCGCACCGGAAAGAGGCGAAAGGGCGGGTGGAGTTTTGGCCCGCGATCAAACCGGCCAAGACTCCGGAGCCCGACCCCTGGCGGCCTGTCGACGTGGAATCGGAAAGCAGTCCTGTCGTTCAGCTCGCAGAACGGCTCGCTTCAAGAATCAAGGAATGGCTCGACAACAAGGTGCAGCTGCCCGGGCACAGTTTGCCGATCCGGCCGGGCGATATCATGATTCTCATGCCGCGGCGCGAGCCGTTTGCCAGCGAGGTCATTCGAAAGCTGACACAGCGCGGCGTGCCGGTGGCAGGCGCGGACCGAATACGGCTCAAGAACGAAATCGCGGTCATGGACCTGATTGCGCTCGGCCGCTTCGTGTTGCTTCCCGAAGACGACCTCAACCTGGCGTCCCTGCTCCGCTCGCCATTGATCGGTTTGAGCGAAGGGGAGCTGTTCACCCTCAGCCACTCGCGCGAGGGCCGGTTGTGGCGGGCGCTTTCCGAATGCAGCGCGGATACGCCGTTGTTTGCCAAATCGCATGCCTTCTTGTGGGAGATGTTGAGGCGGTCGGATTTCGCGCCGCCGTATGAATTCTTTGCGGAGGCCCTTATTGCCAAGGGCGCGCGTGCGCGCCTGCTGGCGCGGCTGGGCCCTGAAGCGAGCGATGCAGTGGACGAATTCCTGTCGTTGGCGCTCGAGTACGAGGCGCTGAACACACCATCGCTCGAAGTTTTCCTGCATTGGATCGAGCGCGGCGATGCCGAGATCAAGCGTGACATGGAGCGCGGCCGCGATCAGGTGCGGGTGATGACGGTGCACGGCGCCAAGGGACTGGAGGCCGATATCGTCATCCTGCCCGACACGACGACCTTGCCCGATCCGCCGGGCCGCCGCGGCGAATTGCTGTACGGTGCAGACGGCGTGATTTTCCCGATCCGCAACGTCGATGCTTCGGAAGCGGTGCTGGCGGCGAAAGAGGCCGCAAAACAGGAAGCGCTGAAGGAGCACCGCAGGCTTCTGTACGTGGCGCTGACGCGGGCAAAGGACCGCCTCTACATCTGTGGCTTCGAAAACAAGACAGGTGTGCGCGAGGGCTCGTGGTATCGTCTTGCGGAACGCGCCATGGAGCGCATCGGTACGAAGACGGCCGACGGCGACAGCTACATCTATTTCCTCGGTGAGGAGCAGGACGAGCTGGGGGGCGTGGCGGAGCCGAAGCCGGACGAACCTGCCCTTCCCGATTGGGCGCGCACGCCGCCCCCACCGGAGCACGAACGCCCACGCCTCATCCGGCCGTCGGATGAGGTTGTCGCGGGTGAGCCTGCAACCATATCGCCGTCAGGGCCTCGAAATGCCGCGCGCTTTCGTCGAGGATTGCTGGTGCACACATTGCTTGCACGGCTGCCGGAAGTTCCGCCGAGCGAGCGGCGCCACATTGCACTCGCATTTCTTGCGGCGCACGAACTGTCGGAGCGGGAGGCCGCGGAGCTTGTCGACACGACCTTCGGCGTGCTGGAAGATCCGCAATTCGCGCCGGCCTTCGCCACCGGGTCGAAGGCAGAAATCGCCCTCCTCGCGGACCTGCCGGAGCTTGGAGACGGCGCCCGGGTTAGCGGGCGAATCGATCGGCTGGCGGTCACCGAAGATGAGATCCTGGCAATCGATTTCAAGACCAATCGCCCGCCGCCGCAGCGTGTGGAGGATGTTTCAGCCCTATATCTCCGCCAGATGGCCTTGTACCGGCTGGCGCTGGCCAAGCTTTTCCCGCACAAGCGAATCGCCTGCGCCTTGGTGTGGACCGAAGGACCGCGCCTGATGCGGCTTCCGGATACGCTTTTGGACCGGGAAATCGCTGGGCTTACGCCCTCGCCTTGACCTTGCCTTCGGGCGACTTACATTCCTTCTGTCCCGTCGCCCTTTCGCAAAAGGCCGCTCATGTCCTCGCCTGTCAAAGTTTCCGATTCCTCGTTTCAGAACGACGTTCTTGCCTCAAAGAAACCGGTCGTCGTCGACTTTTGGGCGGAGTGGTGCGGACCGTGCCGCATGATCGCCCCGGCGCTCGAGGAACTCGCCGGCGAGCTTCAGGAGAAGATCACGATCGCGAAGATCAACATCGACGAGAACCCGAACGTGCCGACAAAGTACGGCGTGCGTGGCGTTCCCACGCTGATGATCTTCAGTCAAGGCCAGGTGGCGGCGACCAAAGTGGGCGCGCTGCCGAAGTCGAAGATCAGGGAATGGATCGAAAGCTCGATTCAGGATCAAGGGCCGGATCGAAAGCTGATCTGAGTCGTTGCCCGCCTTTCGGTTGGCTGTTCAGGTGGCCCGCATCCGCAGGCCCCATGCGTTTCTCCCTCTTCTAGAGCACGATCCAGTCAG
>DIZC01000016.1:25610-26691 GCA_002429315.1 Alphaproteobacteria bacterium UBA6038 | reverse complement strand
AGATGTGTATAAGAGACAGGCAAATGGCGCCGGCGGCTAAAGCCCGGTCGATGAATTCGCGGACTCCTTATCCTCCCCCGCCTGCGGGGGAGGTGGATTGGCGCGACAGCGCCGAGACGGTAGGGGGAGCGGGTGCACATCCCCCTTCCGCCTCACTTCGCTCCGCTCGTTCGGCACCTCCCCCGCAGGCGGGGGAGGATAGCGGACGCGTTCCGGGCGATCACTGCTTCGATATCACGCCAGCGCGAACTGTGCGGTTTTCGCCGCCGCGGCGCCGCGGCGGACAGCCGGGCAACACCAATCGCCTGAAGCATGGCGGTTTTTCACGCACCGCGCGCGCCCGCCGCCACGCCGTGCAGCGCCTGGTGCGCGATCTCGAATTCCGCATCGCGCAAGCCAAGGCATGGCACGCCTGCGAACGGGCCGGCGGGCCTGGAATCGTTGCTGTGCGCCCGATCGCGCCCGCCTCGCGCAACCGGGCGACCACGGAATTGGCATCACCGTGCCGTGCGGAACACCACGCGGCTGGAAAGAAGGAAGTTGAACGTGAGGCCGGCGAGAGTGCCGCAGGCGAGCGCGAGATAGGGATTGTTCAGTGGCGCGGGCGCAAACGCGTGCAGCCCCGCATAGATGGCGTAGTTCACCAGAAAGCCGAGCCCGTTGGCGGCCACGAATTTCATCCATTCGGCGACGATGGAGTGGGGCGCGCGCGCGGCGTGTTCGCGAAAGGTCAGCGTCCGGTTGCCCCACCAGGTGAAGGTGACCGCGACGAAGAACGACACCACGCCGCCGGAGTAGGCATCGAGGCGCAGCAGATGCAGGGCGCACCACAGCGCCGCCTCGTTCACCACAAATCCCGCCGTTCCGACAGCCGCGAAGCGGAGAAAGCGGGAGTCGGTCAGCTGCACGGCGCGGTCCGATTCATTACGAACCCGAGCGCTCCCACCACCCTCCCCTTGAGGGAGGGTCGAAATTTGGCGCGAGCCAAATTTCGGGGAGGGGTCAATTCCATCGCCGGGGCCAAGACCCCTCCCCGAAAAATTCTCGCGGCGCTCGAATTTTTCGACCCTCCCTCAAGGGG
>DIZC01000016.1:24770-25419 GCA_002429315.1 Alphaproteobacteria bacterium UBA6038 | reverse complement strand
TGCGAACACGCTCCCGCGTGCTTCGCGGGCACATTCACGGGAGCTTCAGCCCGTGCGGGCCGGGGATGGCGAGATACGCCATGCGCTTGGCCTCCCAGCGTCCGCGCGTGACCGTGTCCAGAATGAGCCCGCTCAGCAGCGACAGGAACGCGAGCAGCATCAGCGCGGTGGAGAGCAGCGCGGTCGGCAGCCGCGGCACGAGGCCGGTTTTCGCATACTCGAACACCACCGGCGCGCCGACCAGCAGCGACGCCAGCGCGAGAAGCACAAAAATGCCGCTGAAGAAAATCAGCGGCCGCTCCTCGCGCACCAGGGCGGCGATGGTGAACAGAATGCGGAAGCCGTCGCCCCAGGTGCTGAGCTTGCTGACGGAACCCTCCGGCCGCTCCTTGTATCGGGTGTCGATCTCGGTCGTCGGCATGAGCAGGCGCACGGCGTGCACCGTCAGCTCGGTTTCGATGCCGAAGCCTTCGGCCGTGAACGGAAACGATTTCACGAAGCGGCGCGACATCACCCGATATCCGGTGAGCAGGTCGGCAACCTTCATGTGGAACATCAGCGCGGTCAGCCCGGTGAGCAGCCGGTTGCCCAGCACGTGCCCGGCGCGATACGCCGCCTGCCCGGTGGCGATGCGCTTGCCGGACACCAG
>DIZC01000016.1:0-24593 GCA_002429315.1 Alphaproteobacteria bacterium UBA6038 | reverse complement strand
ACATTGCCTTTGCCCTGCCGCAGCTCGTTGCGCACGATGGCGCCCGCCGCGCGCGCTTCCTCTACGGTGCGGTCCTTCGAATTGTTGTCGTAGACCAACACCTGCGCATCCGGGAGCGCCGCGCGGAAATCGCGCACCACTTTCCCGATGGCGGCTTCCTCGTTGTAGCAGGGAATGAGAACCGCGATTCGCGCCGGGGATTCGGTCATCGCGGCGCTTTCGGCGGCAAATGCTTGAGCGGACAGAACCGGTATGTCCCGCCCAGATTGGTCGTGAACAGTTGGCACTCCGTCCATCGCATGCCGAGCCCGTAATCGGCGAGCGCGCCGCCGGCGCGCCCGACCTCGTATTGATCCGCAATCACGTACAGGTCGCCCCGAAAGGCTCGAATCCGAGCCCGCGTTTCCGCCGTGAGCTTCGAGCCGTCCTCGGGCCGGATCATCCAGCCGTCGATCCGCGCGACCGGAACTTCGGGCGGAATCTCCGGCACGATATATCCCATCGGCGCCTCGCCCGTCATCAGGATCATGCTGTGGCGCGGGTCTTTCACCGGCGGCACCGGAACCTGGATGTAGGGGTCGCCGAGCGGCGCGCGGTCCAGCATGTCGTAGCGCATCGTCATCACGATGGCGGCAGCAAGCACCGCCAGCACGGCCACCTGGATGCGCCGGCCGATCGGCCACAGACCGACTAGGGCGACGATCAGGATCGGCGCCAGCATCTCGAGACACAGGATGTAGCGGTAGATGCCGAAGATGAGCAGCCAGACGACATACGAGACGCCGGCAAACGCCAACAGCGGCCAAGCCGCGGCGGGATCGATCAATCCGCTATCCTTGAACCACCGCCGGAGCAGCGAGATCGGCGCGGTGAGAATCGCCATTACATAGGCGACGCCGACCCGGATGTCCTGGAACGGGAGGTCGTTCGCCACCTGCCAGTGGAACGAGAACAGGATCGGGAACAGCAGCCGCTTTGGCAGGCGGTGCGGAATGAACCGGGTGTCGCGGTAGGAGGCCTGCAGCGCCAGGGGCGAATGGAAATACTGGTTGAAATACGGGAACAGCGGATTGCCGGTCTCGCGATACAGTTTCACGAACCAGAAGCCGGCGAACAGGACAACGCCGAAGATGCCGCCGATTGCACCGGCGATGAGCCTTGCGCCGCGGCGCTTCAGGCTCCCGGGCAGCGCGGCAAGCGCCGCCGCAAAGCCGATGGCGAACGGCGCTTGCGGAAGTTTCAGTCCCACCGCCGCTCCGACCGCGAAGCCGGCGAGGCCGCTGATCAGCAGCGCCGGCGCCAGCGGACCGTCCCGCAAGGCGTCGCGATTGACAATGAGAGCGGCCAACCCGCCCAGCACGAACAGGCTGAGCACATTGTCGTAATAGGTGGTGCCGGCGAGCCCGACGGTCAGGCTGCCGCTCATGCAGAACAGCGCGAGCAACGCCGCGGCCAGTTGGACGTGCGGGATGCGCAGCAGCGACCGCGCGATGAGGTAGAGCGGAACGATATTGGCGCCCTGCACGGCGCCCAGCACGCCCAGCGCGAGCCACGACGGCGCATGCGTCGCGAGAAGGTAGAAGGGAATGTCGAGAACGGGATTGTAGTAGGTCGCCTGGTGCGCCACCGCGACGTCGAAGCCCATCCGGCCGTCCAGGAAGGCGTAGGGGACATACCAATGGTAGTTGCGGAAGTCCCACGACATGTCCTTGCCGAGGCAGATGACGAAAATGCCCCAGGCGAGGATCACCGCGCCGAGGAACACGAGTTCGGCGGGCGCAAGCCATGGGCTGCGAATGGGGACGGATGCGGCGGACATAAAGCAAATCGGGTATCGGGCGGCGGAAAGTAGCACGCCCGCCCGGCCACGCCAGCTGCAGCAATTGTGATCAAATCCCTCAATCCGTCATCGCCCGCTTTATGCGAGCGACCCACCGGGCCAAGCCGGTTGATGACGGTCCCTTACGGGCAGCGATCAAACGCTCGGCAAGTTGGAAAGAAATTGTTCGGTGCAGGCGCGCCAGGAGCGGGTGAGCGCAAACGCGCGGCAGGCATCGCGCGGGATGGCGAGCGCGCGGCGGCACGCGACACCGAGATCCTCGTCCAGCACGCCGACGGGCGCATCGCCGATCACGTCCAGCGGGCCAGGTACGGGAAACGCCGCCACCGGTACGCCGCAGGCGAGCGCTTCCAGCATCACAAGGCCAAACGTGTCGGTGCGGCTGGGGAACACGAATACATCGCTTGCCGCATAGTGGCGCACGAGATCGTGCCCAACCCTGGGGCCGAGAAACTGCGCGGCCGGATACTTGCGCTCCAGTTGAGCGCGGGCCGGCCCATCTCCGATCACGACCTTGGTTCCAGAAAGATCGAGCGCGAGGAATGCTTCGATGTTCTTCTCGACCGCCACCCGGCCGACGTAAAGCCAGATCGGCTTCGGAAACGGCAGGGCGGCATCGGCAATGGGGTGGAACACGTCCACGTCCACGCCGCGCGACCAGATGCGCACATTGGTGAACCCGTGCGCCCGCATTTCGCGCTGCAAAGTGGGCGTCGCCACCATCATCGCGGTCGCCGGCCCATGGAAGCGCCGGAGCCAGCGGTACACCATTCGCTCGGGAATCAATGGAAACCGCGCACGCACATATTCGGGGAATCGCGTGTGGAAGGAGGTGGTGAAAGGAATTTTCTGCTTCACGCAGATCGCCCGTGCGCTCCAGCCGAGAGGGCCTTCGGTCGCGATATGAATGGCGGTCGGCCGGAACTCCGCGATCATCCGTTCGAGACTCTTGCGCGGAAGGAGCGCCAGGCGGATTTCCGGGTAGGTGGGAAGCCCCACGGTGAAGCGGCCCTCGGGCGTGGCATAGCGCACCTCATGCCCCATGGCGGCGAGGTCGCGGCCCAGGATTTCCAGGGTGCGCACCACGCCGTTGACCTGCGGCGCCCAGGCATCCGTGACGATGAGGAGCCGCAGCGGACGCGCGGGTTCCGGCACAGCCGCACGCGGCCGCTCGACGGCCATCACGTCCACGGGAGGACTTTCAGGCAGCGATCGCTGCGACCTCGCCCATGGGTTTGCCTGCGAATCTGGACTCGTGACTCGCGCCGAAGGGTGGCCAGCGAAGAATCTCCAGAGTTCCGCGGGCATCTTCGACAAGCGCGGTGCAGCTTTCAACCCAGTCGCCGTCGTTGCAGCAAAGGATGCCGCCGAGCTGCTCGATCGCAGCGTGATGAATATGACCGCACACGACGCCGTCGAAGCCGCGTGAGACGGCCTCGCGGGCCACGGCCTCCTCGAAACGGCAGACATATTCGACTGCATTCTTCACCTTGCGTTTAAGGAAGGCCGACAGCGACCAGTACGGCGGGCCCAGCGCGCGGCGGATCGCGCTGCAGAATTCGTTGAGCTGGAGCGCCAGCGTGTAGGCCCAGTCGCCCAGATGGGCGAGCCATTTGGCACAGGCGATTACGCCGTCGAAGCGGTCGCCATGAAGGACAAGAAGGCGTTTGCCCCCGGCGGTTTCGTGAACCGCTTCGTGAGCGATCTCGACCCCCGCGATCGAGCGGCCGCAATAGTCACGAAAGGCCTCATCGTGATTGCCAGGGATGTAGATGACGCGCGTCCCCTCGTCGACCTTGCGGAGGATCTCGTGGAGCACGCGGTTGTGCGCCTCCGGCCAATGCCAGCGCCGCTTCAGACGCCAGCCATCGACGATGTCGCCCACGAGGAACAGCGTTTCGCAGGAATGGCGGGCCAGAAAATCGGCCAGAGCTTCCGCCTTGCAACCGCGTGTCCCCAAATGAACATCGGAAATGAAGATCGTCCGATGTCCGCGCCAAGGCTTGATTTGGAGGATTCTGCCCGACTTTCGGCCACTGCGTCCGCTACGCCTGCTGGTCGGTGGATGGCTGCGGCTTTCGTCCTGAGGCTCTTGCCAGAACAACGCCTGGGTCACGCTTTACTCCCGCGGTTGCGCGACCGAAACGCCGCGCATCGACCGAATCACACGACAGATTCTTGCCGGAGCTTCGCGACTGCCATGTTGCAGACGTGTGATCGTTTCGTGACCTCGGCGCCGGATGGTGCGGCGCACACAGCTGAGAATCAGCCCGCGTTTTCTCGGTTGGCTGCCAAAGTCGCTAACGAAATGCTAGGCATTTTCCGCGAATGCCGCTTATCCTGAGGGTTGCAAATCGGGCTTCGTTGTGCGACATTGCTGCAGCGCCACATGATGCTTGCTGTTGTGCGGCGTGGCCCTTCCTGGGCGTTTCCTCCCTGAACTTGGCCGCCCACCCCCGGGCGGCCTTTTCTTTTCCGGTCCCTTCGGAACGGAATTTCGCCGAGTCCGGCGCTCGGCGGTTGACTTCGGATGGAAGCCCCGGTTGATGATTATGGGAGAACAGAGGGCCCCGCCGTGAAATACGAAATCGACTTCCAGTTCCTGCCGAAAGGCGCCACCCAAACCGAGGAAATCGGAGGCATTGCCGATCTGGTGCTGGGCGAGGAGGCGGGTTTCGGTCTCATTCCGGGCGTCGGGGATTACGTCGATATCCCGCGCAGCCGCATGGGCGAGCGCGAGAATTACCGCGGGCGGGTGTGCCGCCGGATGTTCCGCTACGTCCTTGGCTATTGCTACGTGCGGATCGTGATCGAGGAATCGGATCAGGCCAGCTGGGCGGACAACCGGTAGCGCGGCAAGGCCTTCATCACTCGGCGGCAAGCCGCATGCCCCGCTGCGGCCGCAGCAGGTTCGCATCGATTTCCACCAGCTCGCGGACCGCGAAGACAAGCCGAGCCCGGACGTCCGAGAAGCCTGCCGTCAGCTGAATCCGGTCCTCGTCCAGATAAAGCGCGCGATTCACCTCCACCTGCACCGCGTGAATGCCTTTCGCCGGCTGGCCGTAAAGACGCGTGGTGTAGCCACCAGCGTAAGGAACGTTGCGCCCGACGCTGAAGCCTTGCGACAGGAAGGCCTGCTCCGCTCTGCGCAACAGCGCGGGCGAGGCGGCCGTGCCGTAACGGTCGCCGAGAACGACATCGGGCGCCGACGCCGCGGACGGCATCGAGTGGCAGTCGACGACGACGACGGTCGCGAAGCGCGCGTGCGCCTCCCGCACGATGTTCGCCAGCGCCGTATGATAGCGTCGGTGAAGCCGCTCCAGCCGCTCTTCGGCATCGGACGGCTTCAGCTTCACGCGGTAGATTTCCGCGCCGTCGCGCACGATCCGCGGGATCACCCCCAGCCCCGCATTCACCCGTGGACTGGCGTGGTCGACCGGCACGCTGAGAGCGCCCTCGAACATGGATGCATCGAGCTCGCTGGGCGCGCGATTGGCGTCCACATAGGCGCGCGGGAAACGCGCCGCGATCAGCGGTGCGCCGAGGTCCACCACGCCGGCGAACAGCTCGTTGACGTAAGCATCTTCAGAGCGTCGCAGGCTGAGGCCGGAAAGGCGGCTCAGCTGGAGCAAAGCCTGCGGGTAGATGCGCCCCGAATGGGGAGACGCGAACACAAACGGCAGGAGGGGCGCAGCCGGCTGGAAAAGCTCGTAGGGCACGGCATAGAGGTCCGCCAGAACCGGATCGCCCGGGACCTGCACCGTATCTCCGGCGGTCTGCGAATCTGCCTTGTCGGGATTCGAAGCCATATCCCAGTGGACCATCGGAACCGCCGCCAATCAACCATGATGAGGCGATGGTCCCCGGCATTAACCGCCATTTACGGTTCTGCCATTATACGGTTTACTTGCATTGGGGGCCCCGCGGGCATGGCTCAAATCTTGTTGGCGGAAGATGACGAGTCGCTGCGGCGGTTTCTGGCCGCCGCGCTGGCCAAGGCCGGCCACACGGTGACGGATTTCGGCGACGGGACCGCGGCGTTCGAGTGCCTCAAAGGAATCCAGTTCGACCTTCTGCTGACCGACATCGTGATGCCGGGCATGGACGGCATCGAGCTCGCCAAGCGGGCCGCCGAGATGGATTCCCGCCTGAAGATCATGTTCATCACCGGCTTTGCCGCCGTCGCGCTGCACCCGTCCTCGCAGGCTCCTAAGCAGGCCAAGGTGCTTTCGAAGCCGTTCCACCTGCGCGAGATCGTGCAGGAAGTCGAGCGTATGATCGCCGCCTAGCGGCCCTGCGCGGCGCCACGGCGCAATGCCTTGCCAGCGGAGCCGCCCTGCCGTTATAGCTCCGCCAGCCCGGGCGGTTAGCTCAGCGGGAGAGCACTACGTTGACATCGTAGGGGTCACTGGTTCGATCCCAGTACCGCCCACCATTTAACCATTTGATATTCTTATAGGATTCAGCAATAGTAAAATCGAACGAACCAGCACTCCTTTTCCGGGGAAGCACGGGGGAAGCAGGCGCTGGAAGGACGAAACCCAACTCCACCATCCTCAAAATTTCTTTGTGTTGATTCTCATCCTGAGATCCGAAAGCAGCGGCAATCGCGGTAGCAGACGGCGTATCTCGGCGGCCAGCCAATGACGGCACGGGGATCAGCCCCGCCTCTCGGGCGAAGCCGTTTCGGAGTGTATGTGAACGTGACCGGTATTCGTCGACGCCAGAACGTCGTTGAGTTCCTATGTCGCGCCGGCAGGCAAATGAGCCGACCAAAGGAAGTGAATTGCCCGGGGTAGACTTGTACGTTTTTTGGACACCCCTTGTTTTGGTCCACATCGCGTGCATCTTCACGCCGGAACGCCACGCTTGGTGAACGACAATGGTTCCATCCCGCGACACTCTTCCAACCGAGGCTACTTCGCCCGCCAACCAGGACCGAAGCCTTGGCACCAAGGAGTATTACGGTCGGAAAGAAGCGGCGCGGATACTAACCCACCGCGGCATTCCGACAGCGCCAGCCACATTGGCGAAACTGGCAACGACGGGCGGCGGTCCGGAAATGAGCAAATTCGGCCGCCGGGTTTTCTATACCCGGATGTCTCTCGACTCCTGGATCGCATCGCGTCTTTGGACCTGCCACAGCAGCAGCGATCTGCCCCGCCGTCTAACGGGGAAGTAGGGCGGCCAAGATAAATTGCTGCTCGCGGCTGCTACTCCCGAGCGCGCCGGCGCATGACGTCTTGTGTATCTCTGCCGCGTTGGGGCTGATTGCCTGCTTTCTTTCGTCGTTCAACAGCGCCCTGCTCGCGAGCGTACATATTGGCTTGATAAGCCAGCGGGTCCATAAGCCGGTGGATAGTGAGCTTCCGCGCTTGCACTGGCTTATCGTCATAAATTTCGTTCTCACATTCATCATGTTTGGCGGTGCTGAGTGGCTTTGATAATCCTTACATGTTGGGAAATCTATTGTTGGGCCCATACGCCATCATCTCGGACATTCAGGCAGGTACCGGAGCGGCGCCAGGTCGGCTGCCGGGCCAATTCGTTTCCATTATCTGCGTGCTCGGCTTTGTAGCTTGGTTTCTGTGCTTCGTTTCGGTTGTAGGATTTCCCACAAACGCGACGATGTTCGAGGTCAACACGGTGCCGATTGGAGCTGCGCTGTTCATTGTTGTGGCGATTGCATCGCGCCTTTTTGTCAAAGCAAGAGGTCATCACGTTGCTTGAATGGCTAAAGCTTGTATGGACTGTGATGCGCGGTCTTATCCCCGACTCCAGGTCTCCGCCGCCGCTTCCAGCGTTTCGTTAAAGACTCTGGTTTGCCCTGGGCGACAGCACCGGTGATGCCGTGGGTGCGCGAATCGTCGCGACTATCCTGCCGTTGTTGTAGAACGCTTATAGAGAGGCATTCTCTGCGCGCGCCGGGGAAAAAGGCTTTACAGGATAGATCGGTTTCTCAATGCCCGGGGTGGCGCTGTCGGAGCCGCATCCAGCCGACGGCGCCACACCGTAGGCAAGCGGCCCTCAGGGAAGGACTGCACCTTCAAATGATGGGCGATATCGAGCAGCGTCATTACGCTGATCCGGCTGGCAGCTCATTTCGTGTTTTTGCGCCTGCCGATAGGTGATCTGAGCACGCGACCGAGCAGCTTTTCGGTCATTTGCGTGAGCAACGTGCTTGTTCTTTTGAGATCCGTGAGATTTCTCCGCGAGGGAAAAGGCTATTGAATAGCGACATCTGTCACCAAATCTACAATACTATAGGCTCCTATTCCGGCGTCGCTCTCCTACTAAGAGTGATGAAAGCAGGTTGATTGCTGCCCGTGAGCACGGCCACAACCTCAAGCGCGTAATCACGCCCTTCGATCCAGGTTGCGGCGCTGATATCGAAGGCTTGGCCCGCTAGCGAAATCCCTGGATTGATAATGCTCTGATGCGAACTTGCGTAAATTGCCTGGCTCATGTCGCCTGCTTGATCGCGCGCCTTTAACACCGCATCCACCTCATCCGCATTTCTATTATAAAGGGCAAGCAGGGCTTCCTTTGGCGCGAGTGCCGGGTCGATCATGGTCCGCTTTGTGTAGACGGTTAGCGCGGGCCGAATCCGCTTGAACAGGGCTGGTGTCATGCCGAGCACCAGTTGCAGTTCATCAACCGATTGAAACGCCGCGTGCCGGGGGCGATACGGGAGTCCTGCCGCCGCGTACTCATCATTGGTGGCGCCATTCAGCCGGTGCAAGCCGGTTGGGCTGCGCCAATCGAGAATGGAATCAGTTAGCGCGGTTGCACGATCCGGATCCACATCTTGCGACCGCAGCAACGTCGTCAAGACACTCGCGTCCACCGCGTTGAGATCGTAGCGCCCCGATTCGGCCTGCACCGAGACTTTCAGCCGAAAACCTCCAAATGTTACTTCCCGGCTGGTGCCGTCCACGCGCCAACGCTGATCCCGCGTAGGCGCGGTGATGCCAAGGATCGCCTGCGTGATGGCGGCATGGAGGGCAGCGTCGGCGCAGGCGCGATTCCAGGCGCGACGCTCGGTGCGGTGCGATGTCAGGGTGAGTTCTTGCGTGGCGGCGGCCATCAGCGACAGCATGGTGACGGCCCAAAGCACGGACGCCAGTGCCCACCCACGTTCCCACGGGCGCGGCCCCGGAATGTTGGGTTCAGGGCGCACTGCTGAGCAGCGATTGCACCAAGGGCAGCCGGTGGCGCAATTCGTCCGTGATGGCACGCGCCTTTTGTAGATTGTCAACCACATGCGGGGTGATTAGCACGATCAGTTCGGTCTTCGACGAGCTGTTGTCGGTGTCTCCGAACAGACCGCCGACCACCGGCAGCGTGGACAGAAACGGAATGCCGGAGCGCGTGTGACTCACATTCTTGGTGATCAGCCCGCCCAAGGCCACTGTCTCGCCATCCTGAACCGCAACGGAACTCGCAATCTTGCGCTCCTCAATCGTGGGGGACTGGATAGGCGAGCTGGAGGTGGTGCTTACATCGCTTACTTCCTGGCTGATATCCATCATGACTTCGCCGCTGCGGTTCACCCGCGGCGTCACCTTTAGAATCACGCCCGTGTTCTGATATTGGATGCTATTCACGATCGGCGCGTTCGCGTCCGTCGTTGCAACCGATTGCTGGGTCAGAATGGGGACCTGATCGCCCACCTGCAGCGTCGCGGTCTGGTTATTCAGCACCATGAGCTGCGGCGACGACAGCACCTCTACATGTGTGACGCTGGAAAGCTCATCAAGCACAATTTTGATGTTGCTCGCCGAAAGAATGTACGAGAAACCAGGATATGTAGGGGCAATGAGCGGGTTGATGCCGCTCGACAGCACCGCCTGACTGTTGCCGCTCTGCGTGAAATATTGCACGCCGTATTGCAGCTTGTCTCCCAAAGTGACCTCGGCGATAGCTGCTTCGAGCAGGACCTGCATGGGCTGAAGATCGAGCTGGGCGAGCGCATCCTGGATGCGGGCGTATTGCTGCGGGGTAGCCAGAATCACCAATGCATTGTTGGTTTCGTCGGCATTGATGCGGACGCCGGCGAGCCCGCCGACGCTGCTCCCGGCCGTGAAGCCTGGAGCGGAAACCGGGGCAGTTTCGGCCGCCATGTTTACCGGAGCCACAGCCGGAGCACTCACGGAACTCATCGGCGGCGGCGGTGGCGGCGCAAAGGCCGGCGATGGTGCTGCGTTTTCGGACCCGCTTCCGCCCAACAGCGTTTTTGCCAAGGTGGCCGCGAGGTCAGCAGAGCGGCCATGTTGCACGGCATAGACATAAATGCGCTTGTCAGTGC
The DNA here is from genome assembly GCA_002429315.1 of Alphaproteobacteria bacterium UBA6038. Classification (GTDB taxonomy): domain Bacteria; phylum Pseudomonadota; class Alphaproteobacteria; order Micropepsales; family Micropepsaceae; genus Rhizomicrobium. Next base: position 14,445 of record DIZC01000016.1, on the reverse strand, counting down.
CCTGCCCGGGATGGTCCAACCGTGCGACCCATGCTTTCAGGCGTTCGAGGTACCGGGCCTGCGGTGAGATCGCCAGCACCGCATTGAGGCGATCGACGGGGACCAAGCGCACCACGCTTGCGATCGGACTGCCGGATCCGCCCATGATTTCGGTCAGCTCCTTCACAAGCTCCTGCGCATCCGTGTAGCTCGGTGTGTAAAGCGCAAAGGACATCCCGGCGAGCCAGTCGGAATCGAACAGCGCGATATCATCGAGCAGTGTCTGCCGCTCCTGTTCGGTGCCTTCGATCAGGAGCACGTTACGCGCGGTGTCGACATGCACGATGGCCTTGGATGGGGCGAGCGGCTCTAGCAGCTTCTGCATCTCGGTCACGCTGATATATCTGATCGGCACGACCTCAATTCCATACCCCGCTACCCGGGTGTGCGCCGCGGCAACGGGATTGATCGCGGTGCTCTCGCGCGCGGCGTCTTCGGCTGTCATGACCTTGTACACGTCATTCGAAAACACGATGGCCATCCCATTCAAACGCAATGTCTGATCGAGAATGGCCAGAATCTTGGAGCGTGGCAGCGGCCGACTGGTTTGGATTGTGACCGGTCCCTGCACATTGGCGGCGATTTCGTAATTGAGCTTCAGGTAATCGCCCAAAACAGCCTTAGCGACGTCCTTCACGTCCGCATTCACGAAATTGAGCGTAATGTCGTCGCTTTCGGTGACATTGGCCTTCGCGCTGCGATGTGCCGCATGTCCGAGCAGGCTGCCCCGCGCAGGGAAAATCTGCGACTGCGGATTCTGGTCGGGCGGATTTGCCGCCTCAGCGCCAATCGGTGACAACGGCAGCGGTGCATTGGCAGCTTCCGAAATGGCTGCTGCAATTGCAGCCCGCTGCGCCGGCGTCGAGGCTGCGTGGGCGGGTACAAGAGCCCAAGCGATAACGGCAGCAATCGTTCCAACAGATGTCGCGCGCAGCGGCGCGCCCCTTACCCCTGACATTCACCCAGCCCCTACGCGCTATGGCGTGCTTTGTTGTTGTCCCATCTGATGCCCCGCAGTTTGCGCCGGTTGCATCGCTGTTCCCTGTTGTGGCGCTTGCGGCGGTGCCTTGTTTGCCTCCAGCCGAATATCCTCCTCCGCGGTGCCAGCCTTCAGCACGATACGGTCCGGCTCTATGGAAGAGACCTGCCATCCCCCTATCTCTGCGCCCACGCCGACGCTCATGGCCAGCATGGCATCCGACGACTTGACCATCGCAATCCGAAGGTTTGAATCGATAATTACGCCGACGAGCGACAGGTTCGCGGGCGGGGGCGGCGCGGTCTTGTCCGCCCCCGGTTTCGGGGACGGGAGGTATTTCTTGCGGTGCGGATCGAATAGTGGCCGATCGCTGATCGCGGCATAAGTTTCGGGTAGAGGTGCGGTGAATGGCGCGGGCGTGTTCGGCAACGCCGGAAGCGGTGAGGTCTGGACCGGCGGGACGGAATAGGCCGGGAGTGGCGCAACAAGTTCGTACACGCACGCTAGCGCGAGCACCGCGGAGGTACTCGAGAGAAGGGCTGCCGGCCGGATCGTCATCGCGAACGACTCCAATGGTAGGCCCGCACCGTCCAGCGGAGGTCGAGCATCGGATCTTGGTTTGCAGCGGCAGCCGATTGCTGGATCTGGCCAGCGCCAATCTGCACATTATCGATGAAGAGGTAGGGTACATGGCCTTCGATGGCATACAGCAGCCCCTGCAATTTGCTCATCGGCGCTGCCAGATCGTACTGGATCGCGATGGTCTCGAACCCGTGCCTCCCCTGGCTCGGCAGGATTTGCGTGCTGCGAATCGTGGCGCCCCGTTCGCCCGCGATCGATTCCATCGTTTGCTGCAACTGCGATTGCGCGAGCGCGGTCGTCGCCGGGCGCAGAGAGCCAGGCAAGGCATCCATTCGGCGGCGCATTTCCGCGAGTTGCCCCTCCGCCGCTGGCGCGAGCTGCGCCCGCGCGCGCAGCACGCCGAGCCGGTAGAGCGCCTTGGAAAGCTCACGATCCTGGCTCCGAAATGCCGACGCAATGGGCAGTATCAGCAACAGCCCCAACACCGTGCCGAGTATGGCGGCCGCAGCAATAGCGCCGTCGCGCGTCTTGACCCTCCCGGCAAACTGGATGGCGGTCATTTGGACACCTGGAAGGACAGGTCGAAGCGGGATGTGCCCGTGGCGCTGTCCTGCGTCAGGGGTGCCTGGAACTGCGCGCTCGAAAAACGGTCGGAACTGTCAATCCGTGCGATCAGGTGCGAAGCGGATTTGGAGTAGCCTTGCACACGCACTTTCCTGCCATCGATCTGAAGGTCGGTGATCCAGGTATCGTCCGGCAGCACGCGTGAGAGTTCGGCGACCGTGCCGGCCACCAGAGGCCGTTGCTTCTGCACCGCGACAAAAGACTCGGCGCGGGTAAGACTCTCAATTTGCCCGCGCAGATGCTCGACGGCTGTGGCACGGGTTCGTTGGACTTCCAGGCGAAGCGCAATTTCGGCGAGACTGGCGTTGCCGCGGGCGTAGCTTGCCGCCAGCAAGAATGCCGCAAGCAGGAGCACGAGCCCGCCCAAAGCAAGAAGTTTGAGCCTCCGTGCTTCCGCAAGCAGAAACGCCTGCCGGTCGACGGGAAAGACCTTCCAATCCGCCGGGTGCGCATCATCGCCCACGCGAATGCTCGCCACGCTGAGACCCGCCGCATGACATTGGGCAACGGCGCTGTCGACTATAGCCCGGCGGATCACACGGACCTTCATGCCCAGTTCGTTTGCGCCCAGGCTCTGTGTTCCGAGATCGAAATAAAGCTGATCCGGGTGTACCGGGCTGAGCCTGACCAATTCGAAGTAGATTGCTTTCCGCAACACTCGAAGCGGCGCTTTTGGGAGACGAAGAACCGGCCGTAAAACGGCCTCTTCCGGGAAGATCAGCACGACAGAAGAGTGGCTCGGTATTTCGCGACGCAGCGCGGAAATGGAGGAACCTGTGAGTTCGTCGTCCCGCGCAATCCGGAGAGGATTAGGGGCCCCGGCGTTCGCGATTAGGATGTCCGAACGCATAAACGTGACCAGTGGCAACGGCAGTTCGCCCGGAATGATTCTCGCCCGAATTTCACGCGCAAGCGCGACCCACTCACGCCACCAGTAGCGTGCGACCTCGAGAACGAGATCGCGTGTTGGGGCAGCCGTGTTCGCCTGCTCGATTGCCATTAGCGCCCCCCGCAGGCTCCGCTCGCTGCGTCCACCATGCAACTGACGTCACCCTGGATTTGCGGAGCAGCGACGAGGTCCGGCCATGTGACACGATCATCGCTCAGCGCAGCACGCACACGCACGAGGAGGGGCGGTCGCATTTTGCCGGTCCACCGATCGTGCCATTCGGGCTTGGCACGCGGTTTTTCCGGGCCGAAATACTGGAACGACAAATTGGAAACGTGATCGAGGAGCACCTCGGCTGCACCTTTTGACATCGTGGTCGGCGCGAGTTCCAGTTTCCGCTGCACGACTAGTGCGCTCGTTGCACCCGCCGCTTCGAGCCGGATCGCAAAGCGCGCCAGTCCGCCTTTCAGCAGCGCATCGGGCGCGAGCACGCGGAGCATGTGCGGCTCGCCTTCGAAATCCACTCGGCTGTGGAGCGCGTCATCCGAAACGATTTTCGGATAGGCTGCGGCGATGATGGACGCGATCTGCGCCTGCGCATAACGCACGTTCTCGGCATTTGCCGCCCGCGATTGCGAAGCTTCCCAGATACGCTCGCCATAGTGGATGCTGCCATAGAGAGTGACGGTGAGCATGCTCAGGAGCGCAAGCGTGATCAGCAGCTCGATAAGGGTGAACCCAGCCTCGGACGACTGGCAGGACTGACGCGCTCCGCTCATGGCTCGGCACCAGGCGGCGCAAGCACAAGCGTCGAGAGCGCGAGCTCCTTTTCGCTCCCGCCAGCCGCCCAATGGACGGTTGCGGTGACGGTCTCCGCTTGCAGGCCGGTCTGGCGCGCATCGGACTTGCCGTTCGGAGATACGTGAAGGCCCCACCACAGTCCTGAGGCCTCCATCCCATGCTCGTCGGAACCCGGCGGCGAAGTTTCAGCACGGGCGAGGAGCGATTGTGCGAGCACGCGCGCCTGCATGGCTCGGCTGTCGTCGCGACTCCACTGCAGGGCCTGCGAAAAGAGGCCGAAGAGAACTGCCACCGAGAGGCTGAGGATCGTAAGGGCAACCAGGGTTTCAAGCAGCGTGAAGCCGGCTGCACCATCTGATCGGAAGCGATTGCCCCCTGTGAGTGCGTACCCGCACATCATGGACCGTTCCTTTTGCTTTGCGGGACCGGCGGGCCGAGGCTGAAGAGATCGAAGGCGCCATGTTGGCCCGGCGCACGATATACGAATCTGCGCCCCCACGAATCATTCAGCGCGGACACCTCTTTGACATAGGGCCCACTCCAGTTTGCGACGCCGGGCGGCGGGCGCAGCAACGCCAGAAGTCCTTCGCGGGTCGTGGGATAGCGGCCGACATCGGCCCGAAACAGATGCAGAGTGGCGGAAAGCGTTGCGACCTCCGTCTGCGCAGCATTGCGCTGGCCATGCTCGAAATATTTGACCATCTGGGGAGCGGCAATTGCGGCGAGCAGGCCGAGTATGGTGAGCACGACGAGAAGCTCGAATAACGTCGTGCCACGCTCCGCACAAAACCATCGCTCGCGCTCGATCATCATTTCGGCAACGCCAGATCGTTGATGCTGAGAATGGCCGTGAGCAGCGAAGCAATCAGCGCACCCACCATGAGTCCCAGCAGGATCGTGAGGGCGGGCGCCAGGACAGCGAGGAGTCGGTTCATCGTGTGGCGGATGCGCTGCTCGTCCAGGTCCGCCTGCCGCAGCAGCATCTCGTCGAGCGTGCCGCTCTCTTCTCCAACGCGGATCAGGTCGATGGTGACCGAAGGAAATACGCCGGCGCGCTCCAATCCGTGCGCAAAGGGATCCCCCTCCCGCAGCCCAACTGCGCTCGCCGAGAGTGCGCAGGCGAGAACGCGATTCCGAACAACAGCATTGGCAAGGGGCAAGGCCGCAGGAAGCGGCACCCCGTTTGACAGCAAGGTTCCAAGTATCCGGCTGAAGCGCTCCACATCAATTGCCGCAAGCAGCGGTCCCAAAACCGGCAGTCGCAATAGCCTCCCGTCCAGCCACTCTCGGACTTTTGCCTTCTTCAAGAACTCGCGAACGATCAGTGTGCCGGCGAGGACAAGAAGCGGCAGTGTCCACCAATAGCCGCGGATAAGATCGCTGATAGCCATCATCGTCCGTGTCGGCCACGGCAGCGCTTGTCCGGCTTCGCTGAACAGGGGGCGGAATTCGGGAAGAACGAACGTCAGGATGAAAATAATCGAGACGCCGGCGGTCACCAGCAGGACGAAAGGATATACGAGCGCAGACGTGACTGCTTCGCGGATGGCCACGCTGCGGGCGAGGTACTCCGAAAGGCGCCGCAGCGTCAGGTCGAGCGTGCCGCCGCCCAGCTCCGCGGCCCGAACCATGCTGACGAAGAATTTCGGAAAGGTTGACTCGCCATCCAGCGCATCGGCCAGACTGGCGCCGTCATGCACGTGCGTGCGGACAGCCCCAAAGCTTTTTCGCAGTGAACCGAGATCGCCCAACCGCTCGAGAATTCCCAGGGCGCGGTCAAGGTCGAGACCTGCGGCGATTAAGGTTGCGAGTTCCTGAGCGGCAATGCTTAGCTCGCGATGCGGCACCCGCTGAGGCAAGCCGATCCTAGAGATGAACTTTGCCAACCGGGTTGCAGTAGCCAAGGATGCGGAAACTGGATATTGGCCGAGTTCACGAACGCGCTCGATGACGGCGGCCTCATTCGGCGCTTCCATGACGCCGGTGACCATGTCCCCACCCGCGGAGATCGCGCGATAGCGATACGCCGTCATCCGAGTACCCTGGTGACGCGCAGGACTTCTTCGATACTGGTTGCGCCAACAAGCGCCTTTGCCAGGCCATGTTCGCGCATGCTCTGCATGCCGGACTGAACCGCCAGTGTCTGAATTTCACTGGCATCGGCGTTTCGCAGCACGGCCTGGCGCAAGGCATCCGTCATCGTCAGCACCTCGACTATGGCACTCCGCCCACGATAGCCGCTCCCCTGACAAGCATCGCATCCAGAGGGGCGGTACAGCGTAACACCGCGAAGGGTCTCGCCGCTCAGACCCAACCGGTTGAGCAGCTCAGGAACCGGCTCGTACGGCTCACGGCAATGCAAGCAAAGTGCACGCACCAGTCGCTGCGCGGCAACTGCGTTCAGAGTCGAAGTGATCAGGTAATCCTCAATACCCATATCAAGCAGTCGGGTAACCGTGCTTGCGGCGTCATTGGTATGGATGGTCGAAAGGATGAGATGGCCGGTCAGTGCCGCCTGGACGGCGATCTGCGCGGTCTCCAAGTCGCGGATTTCGCCGACCATCATCACGTCGGGATCCTGGCGCAAGAAAGATCGCAGAGCGCTCGCGAAGGTAAGGCCAATCTTTGCCTTCACCTGGACCTGACTGATCCCCGGGAGCTGGTATTCGATGGGGTCTTCGATGGTCAGAATGTTGATATCGACACGGTTGAGCTCGCTTAGCGCAGTATACAGTGTAGTCGTCTTGCCGCTGCCCGTCGGACCGGTCGCCAGAAATATGCCGTAAGGTTTTGCAAGAATCTCGCGCAGCGGTCGCAGAACCGATTCGTCGAACCCAAGCGCGTCGAAATCCAGCGTGAGCTGACTGCGATCAAGGATACGCAAGGTGGCGCGCTCGCCATGGATAGTTGGCGAGATCGCGACGCGAATATCGATCTCTCTTCCACGAACCGGGGTGGCGATGCGTCCGTCCTGCGGCAGGCGCCGCTCGGCAATGTTGAGCTTCGCCATGATTTTGATGCGGGACAGCACGGCGGCAGCAAGCTGATGCGGCGGACATTCGACCTGGTGCAGAACTCCATCGATGCGATACCGCACCTGGAGCTCGTTCGCGCCGGGCTCGATGTGGATGTCGGATGCGCGTTGCTCCACGGCGCGGGAGATCAGCAGGTCTACAAGACGAATGACGGGCGCCTCACTGGCACGGTCCTTCAGCCGTTCGATATCCTCATTGCTCCAGGCCTGTCGCCGATCGGCTGCAAGCTCCACTACCTGCCGGACCTGCGATTTGCCGTTGCCATATAACCGTTCGAAAGCGGCTTCGACATCCGAGGGATATGCGGCGCAGGCAATGACCGCTTTGCCAACCGCAAAGCGAACGGCTTCCAGCGCGTAGGTGTCGAACGGTTTGGCCATAGCAATGACCAATCCATCGTTGCGTTCTTCCAGTGGGATCAGGTGCCGTTCGCGCAGAAACTGCGCGTGAAGTCTGTCTTCGCAGACGGGTATCGATGGAAAATCGTGCGCAGCCGCCAGTCGGATCCCAAGGAACCGGGCGAGGGCTTCGGTGAGATCGCGTTCCGAAATCAGCCCGAGCCGTGGCAGAACAAGCTCCAACCGCTCGCCGGTTTCGTTAGCGACCCGTTCGGCCCGTGTCGCGGCTGCCTCATTCAGGACGCCGTAGGCGGTCAGATAAGCAAGAAAATCCATTGCGGGGGCGCCGGCGCGCGCCTCCACCGTTGTCGCCAATGCTCCTTCTGGATTGCCCACCGTCGCCCCTTACCCAGACCATTATACTGGAGCAGTCTTTAAATGCAGCATCGATTTTTAAGCCAGGTGTTTGCACTAAATGACCAAATGGCAGAATGCGTTCGGGGCCCTTGGTTTGCTTCCGGTCGGACACCCGTCGCATGCGGACCGGTGAATTCTTCTGGCCAACGGGTTTAAGACGGGCTATACAAGTCCGGGGCAAGGAGGGGCGAAATTGAAAAAATCTCGAGGTTTCGCGTTCGGCGCGGGGATTGCAGCCGCCGGCGCATTGCTGATGCTGTTTGCATCCGGCTACTTGGGCAAATCCACAGGCCAACTCACACCGGCACACAAGCCACAGCTGTTGGCCCAAGACGATTCCTCTGGAGGGCAGGATTCGAACGGTGGCTCGGATCAAAGCCAATCCAGCGGCGATCCAAGCGAACAGATACAGCCGTCCGAGCTGCAGGAGCAGCAAAACGAGGCTCAAAGCGGGGACGGCAGCGGGTCCTCTCCGAACGCATGATTGATGGCCGACGAGATTCTGGGCGGGAAGAGGAGCAGGAACGCTGTCGGGCTTAGCAAAGCTGCGGCAGCTACGCACTTCTCTTTTACAGCTGTCCTACAAACGTGCTTTTCGCTTGGCGGCAGAATTTCAGGTGATCGTGTACGCAGGGCGGTCAGCGTAATCGCCGTCGTTGCCGCTCATCTTCTGCTGCTTTTGAGCCAATCACAGTTCCTCGCTGTGCCCGGGGAAGTTAGGTCAATGGAGAGGGACATTACAGTCTCCCTCCTGCGTCCTCCCACCCAGTCGGAACCATCGCCCGAGCTTCTGCAACCCGAAGTTTCGATTGTTGAGGCACCGGATATTCAGATTGCCCTGGAGACCCCGACTACCGGGCCCACCGGTATCCTTGCAGTTCCGCGCTGGAAGATCATTCCACCGCGCCCCGATCCCACTCGTCTCAACCAAGCACCCGAGTTGCCGGCGAAGGCGAAAGCCAGCCCGAACCTTTCCGCCCTGCTGCGAATTCTGGTCTTGCAAGACGGTAGCGTCGCCGATGCACAAGTCACGCGATCGACAGGCAGTCCCTCCCTTGATGTATTCCTCCTAGCCTACATAAAGGACCACTGGCATTTCCTTCCCGCAAGCTATCTGGGTGCTCCGGTTCAAGATTGGACCACAGTTCTGGTTCCTTTCCATACGTGAAGAGGCGGCAAGACGCGCCAAATCTGATTTGCAATCCCCGTGTGCCAACCCTGAATCCAGCACAAATTATTTCCGCTTGAAGTGACACGAAGTATTGTCATAGGCTCTTCGCCAAGAGGGGTTTTCTTAGGGGTGGGGGTGTGCGCAGAATCTTGGGGCGCCTTTGCGCGCAATTTTGCAGGAAATACGCGAAACATCAAAGCTCTAGACTTGTTGACGACGCAGTCCTGAGGCGGTCCGGCAACTGCCGAACAAACCGAAGGACGGGATGGATCGCTGTCGCAGCGTTCGGGGTTGGGGCATCAATATTTCACACTACGGAATTACGGGCGGGCACGCCCGCCATGGTGGTTCCCGGCCAATTCAATGTCACCGCTAGCGGTGCGTTCACGTACACGATTCCGATTGTGGTACCCCCCGGAACGGCGGGTATGGTGCCGTCCCTCTCGCTCAGCTATTCGAGCCAAGCGGCAAGTAATGGTCTCGAAGGTTGGGGCTGGACATTGTCCGGGTTGCCGTCGATCACGCGCTGTCCGCGCACGCTCGCTCAGGATGGCGTCCACGGGAACGTCAATTTCGATACGAACGACCGTTTCTGCCTTGAGGGTCAACGGCTCGTTGTCGTGAGCGGCAATTACGGGGCCGCCAATTCCGAGTATCGCACCGAAAGCGAGGGTTTCAGCAAGATTGTCGCGTACGGCACCTCGGGAAACGGTCCCGCGTACTTCAAGGTCTGGACGAAGTCGGGCCAGATTATGGAGTTCGGCAACACGTCTGATTCTGCCGCGCCCGCCGTGGCCGTCGATTCGAGCCGGTGTTCCAACGGGATCAACACAAGCTGCTTTAGCTTTCCAGGTGCCGGCACGATCCGCAGCTGGGGTGTCAATAAAATTTCAGATACCAAAGGCAATTACATCAACGTCGTCTACGTCAATGATAGCCAAAACGGGCAGGTTTATCCGACACAGATCACCTACACCGGCAACACGAACGGCGGCGGACCCTATAATTCCGTCAATTTCGTCTACACAGATCGGGCATACGCCGTTCCGAGTTTCCAAGCCGGATCGATTGCCAAGACGACGAAGCTCCTGAGCAAGATTCAGACCTGTATCTCGACGACGAGCTGCACGGCTGCCGCTCACACGCTGGTGAGCGACTATCAGCTTAGCTACGCGTCACTTGCGGGAGGAGCCGACGTCTACAAGCTGACCTCGATCAAACTGTGCGACGGTGGCTCGCCCCAAAATTGTCTGGTGCCTACCACATTCGATTGGCAGGGCGGCGTCAACGCCGATGGAACCATCAATGCACCCACCGTGACCCCCTCCGATTTGGGCGACGGAATCTATGACCAAGGAAATTTGCTGCCGGCCGATTTTAACGGCGACGGCCTCCTCGACATAACCGTCCTTGCTGGCGCCGGAAACAACGGTTCTGGCGACCCTAGTCAAGGGTGCGTCCATTACTGGGATCAGAATGGCACTCAATCGATTTGGCTCGGCGCCGGAGATGGCACGACCTTCAGCAAAGCGTCAGATTCGGGCTGGATTCTCGATCACGGGTCGCACACCAACACTTGGAACTGCGACAACCGTCCGCCCCTTTTCTATGGCGATCGGACGAGGCTGATCGACATCGACGGTCATGGCATCTCGGACGTGCTGGAGATTGATGAGGGCGATGTTTACACCAATGGCGGCAATGCGAAGGACTGGTTTCTGCACCATAATGATGGGCTAGGGCACATCGGCGTGGCGGGCGATACCGCCGGTTACCTTCTCTTCGGTCCGCGGGCGAAGGAGGGCGATTACGACGGAGACGGACGCAGCGACGTTTATCGGCTGAATACCGACAGCATCTATTTCAGCAATGGCCTGGATAGCAGTGGACATTTCTTGCTCCGCAGCCCGCTCCTCACGGTCGGGCTAGGCACCAATAACGATGGTCGCACCTATTACACTGGTGACTTCGCCGGCACCGGGTGCTCCGATATCATGACGCAAAAGAATTCGCCCCGGCGCATTGCGTATACCTGCAATGCCGGTCCCGGCAGCAGCTCCTTCGTCACCCTCCAGGACATCGAGGACTTCGAGGATAACGGCTGGACAATCACACTTGCGGATTTCAACGGCGACGGAAAGACCGATATTCTGCTCACCCAGCATGCCCACGACGCCTTTCTCTTCTATTCCGTAGGCACGGGCTTCATCCTGGCGCAGTCCTTTCCCTCGGGCATGCTCACCGCGAAGCTCGTCACCGGCGATTTCAACGGGGACGGCAAAGCGGATGTCGCGATCATCGGCTGCGATCAGACCTGCACCAATGGCCAGGGCAGAGTGCAAATTTATCTCTCGACGGGCACGATCGACGACGGTGGGACAGACTGGGGCGCCCCGGCCTACGATTCGGGAATCATTTGGCTGTCGCCGCACCCCGCACCTCTTGCGGGAGATTTCAACAACGACGGCGGGACCGATCTGTGGATTCAGTCCTTCGGCGATAGTGGCGGGTCGACCGGAGGAAACGAGTATCTGTTCACCTATAAACCGATCGCGATAACCGGAATTCACAATGGCCTCGGACCCAGCCCGAATAACGGGGCGGTCACCACGATCACCTATGACCGTATCAACCAGAACGGGTCATTCTATCAGAAATGCGCGAATGGCACCTTCGTTTGCGGCGACGCTTATCCTACTCAAGCTGTGGATGGGCCGCTCTATGTGGTGAAGCAGGTCAATTCGAGCAACGGGCTCTCCACGGGTGGCGTGTACACGTCCACTTACGCCTATGCCGGCGGGAAAATGGACCTGACGGGCCGCGGGTTTCAGAGTTTTCAGACGGTCACCATTACCGATGCCCAAACGCATGTGATACAGACCACCGACTACAACACAGCGTTCCCGCTGACCGGGATGATTGCGGATCAGAAGAAGGTATGCCCGGTCGCGTATTGCCCCAACAGCGGCAACGTGGATGTAGTCCTGAACTCGACCCTCAACACATACGTGACGAAAACGCTCCAGAGCGGCACCGCCGCACAGCGGTATTTCGTCGAACTGCAGCAGACAGCTACCAGCGGCAACGACACCGACAGTTCGCCGTTGCCAACGGTCACGAGCGTTTACACGTATGACTGCGATTCCGCCAATCTAGGCAACCTGAATTCCTGTTTCGGCGAAGCGACCCAGGTCGTTACCCAAACGACCTATCAAGGCGTCCTGTCATCCACCAAGACGACGACCAGCACGTTTTCCGAGGACGCGGCCGACTGGCTGCTCGGGCGCCTGCTGACTGCAAACGTCGAGAGCGTCGTTGGATCTTCAGATATCACCCGGCATACATCGTACTGCTACGATCTGCCGTCGTCCTCGTGCGACGATCCGAACAGCACGACCCCTACCGGTCTGCTAATGCAGGAAATCGTCGAGCCGGGCGCCAGCGACCCGACGCTGACGCTTGAGACCGACTACATCTACGACAAGTACGGCAACAAGATCGAGGCCGACGTCAAGGGCTGCACCAATCCGCCGTCGACCTACGCCTGCGTACAGACGACGCGCACGACCAAGACGACGTATGACAGCAAGGGGGAATTCGTCGTCAAGGTCATCAACAACCTGAACGAAAGCGAGACCTGGACCCACACATCGGCACAGGCGCTCAGCTTCGGCGCGCCGGACACCCACACCGGCCCTAACGGCCTCACCACCAAATGGACCTATGACGGGTTCGGCCGCGTCCTAACCGAGCAGGATCCCGCCAACTATCTGGATTCCAACAACAACACCGTTGTCGCCTGGACCACAACCAGCACAACCTATCAGTATTGCTCGAGCATCGGCGGGGGAACGGACGGGACCTGTGCCGATACGTATGCCAACGCTGCAACCTATTTCAGCGTAAACACGTCCACAGTCGGAACGGATGGCAGCACCCAGATCGCGCCCTCCGCCCGCACCTATTACGACATGCTGTCGCGCGCGGAATACAGCGACGTGCAAGGTTTCGACGGCTGCTGGATCCGCAGCGAGACGCAGTACGACCTAAAGGGCCGCTTACTGCAGTCCAGCCGGCCGTTCTTTCTCGGCGGCGGCACCTGTACGGCACAGGCTCCCGCGTGGACGGTCGACACCTATGTCATGACCGGAGCGCTGCAGGACCCGCTCGGGCGGGTGCGCAAAGCGACGCGACCGGACGGCGGCTACACCACTTATCTGTATGAGGGGCTGCTCGTCCGCGTGGGCGTGCGCCGGATACGTCCGGACGGCACGGCGACGACTCTGTACACCTATACGACCAAGAACGCACAAGGCCTGATCGCGACCGTTCAGGACGCCCAGAACTCGACCACGACCTACACCTACGATGCGTTCGGCAACCTGACCAACATCCTCGACCCGGCAAGCAACCAGACGACCAATCAGTACGATGTCCGAGGGCGCAAAACATCCGTCCGGGACCCCGATCTTGGCCATTGGACTTACGCTTACGATTCATTCGGCGAGCTCTACAATCAGACCGATCCGCGGGAGCGGGCGGCAGGCCAGGTCACCGGCATGAACTACGATGGGCTGGGCCGGCTCATCGAGCGCATCGAGCCGGACATGGATGCCAAATGGACCTATGGCGTCGCCGGCAACCAGACCACCTATCCCAACAGCATCGACAAGATCGTGAAGGCGACCTGCGCGGCGAGCGGTTCCGCATGCGCCAACACCGGCTACACCAAAGTCTACACGTACGATGTCGACGGCCGGCCGGCAGGCGTCCAGATCACCACCGATCTGACCATTGCCTATAGCACCAGCATCACGGCCGACCAGATCAGCGGAAAGCCGAGCACGATCGTGTCGTTCAGCGGCTTCACGCGGAAGAACATCTACAACGGGTACGGGTATCTGTGCCAGATCGTCGACGTTTCCAGCACGAACACGACCTGCTCCGGCACCAATGCGGTCTATTGGAAGGCGATGGGCCGCGATGCCGAACTGCACCTGCTCGAGGAACAACTGGGCAATCACGTCCTGGTCGACCGCGTCTATGACGATTTATCAGGCCGGGTTCAGAGCATCTGCGCATACGTAAGCAGCGGCTGCGGCTACGCGAACTACAGCTATACCTGGGACACCAATGGAAACCTGCACAGCCGCAGCGACATGCTCGCTGCCAATCCATACGAGGCATTCTGCTACGATTCGCTCAACCGGCTGACGGACTATGCCCTCAGCAACAACGGCACCAGCCTGACATGCACGACCAACGGGGCGAGCAAGCATGTCGGTTACGATGCGCTCGGCAATATCACGAGCAAGGCCGACGTCTCCGTCCCCGGTACGGGCGCCTACGTCTATGGCGCGGGCGGCGCCGGCCCGCACGCCGTGACATCGATCGCGAGCTGCCAGTTCTACAACGGCACGAATCCATGCTTGACCGACGCGATCCCAAATCCACACTATTTCTACGACGCGGACGGCAATCTCTCCTGCGTCACGGCCTCGAGCTCCGGTTGCGATGCCAATGCGACGCGGCAGTTCACCTATACCACGTCCAACCTGACGGCGAGCATC
>DIZC01000032.1:383-6617 GCA_002429315.1 Alphaproteobacteria bacterium UBA6038 | reverse complement strand
CCACAAGGGCGGCCAAGACGATGGTTGATTATCTCGCTCCCGCCTCCGCGGCCTCCGCGTGAAAAAAATTCGAAAACAAACCGGCCGGGGGTGATCGCCTGATCCCAGGCGCCTGGTCAATCCGGCTTTGTTACCGCCTTCTCCGGTCTCCTCACAGCTTACCGAAATCGTGAGCGGTGCGATCGATGGCGCCCTTCAGCTTGGCGACTATCTCCTCGATCTCGGGTTCGCTGACGGTCAGCGGCGGCGCCAGCACCATCGTGTCGCGAATAGCCCGCGAGATGAGGCCGCTTTGGAAGCAATAGTTGCGGCAATGCGTCCCCACCTTGCCGAGCTCCGGAAAGAACGCCCGTTCCGGCCTGTTCGGCACCAGCTCGAGGGCGGCGAGCAGCCCCTTCCCCCGCACCTCGCCCACCAGCGGATGCTCCTCGAATGTCTCCTGCAAACGGCGCTGGAAGTAAGGACCGATGGAATCCTTCACCCGGGCCGGCAGGCCCAGGTTTTCCATCACCTCCAGGTTCTTCAGCGCCACCGCCGAGGCGACCGGATGGCCGGAATAGGTGTAGCCATGCACCAGCTCCTCGTTGGCATTGAGGATGATGTCGGCCATGCGCGGCCCCAGCGAGATCGCGCTGATCGGCTGGTAGCCCGACGACAGCCCCTTCGCCATGGTGATGATGTCCGGCTGAATGGCGTAGGTCTGCGAGCCGAACCATTCGCCGGTACGGCCGAAGCCGGTGATGACTTCATCCACATGCAGCAACACGTCGTACTTGGCGCAGATGCGCTGGATTTCCGGCCAGTAGGCCGCCGGCGGAAAGATGACACCGCCGGCGCCCTGAATCGGCTCGGCAGAGAACGAGGCGACGCGATCGGGTCCTAGCTCGAGAATCCTGTCTTCCAGCTTACGCGCAATGAGAAGGCCGAACTCTTCTTGATCGAGATCGCCGTAGCCGGCTGCCCTGGCGCCGAACCAGTACGGCGTCGGCACTTTGGCGAAGCCGGGCAGCGGCAGATCCCATTGCGGATGCATGGGCGTAAGGCCGGACAGCGACGCCGCGGCAAACGTCACGCCGTGATAGGCGAGTTCGCGGCTCATGTGGATTTTCTTTTCCGGCTTCCTTCGCAGGTTCCAGTAGTAGCGGATCAGTTTCAGCGCGGAGTCGTTCGCCTCCGAGCCGGAATTTGCGAACAGGATGCGTTCGTGCCCTTCCGGCAGAAGCGTCGCGAGCTTGGCAGCAAGCTCCACGGTGTAAGGATTCGTCGTTTTGAAGAAGTGATTGTAATAGGGGAGCACGCGCAGCGCCTCGCAGCCGGCCTCCGCCAGGTCCTTGTTGCCGTAGCCCACCTGGACGCACCAAAGTCCAGACATCCCGTCGATGATCTTGTTGCCCTCCGAATCCCACAGATAGACGCCGTCGGCTTTGGTGATGACGCGCACGCCCTCCTTGTTCAGCGCCGCGGTATCGGTGAAGGGATGTACGTGATGGGCGGCGTCAAGCGCCTGCCAATGCTTGGTGAGATTGTGGGTTTCGCTGACCATGGTGGCCTCGGGTGTTTGGGGAAATTCGCTAGGAGCGGTCGAAACGCTGGTGCGTTCGAGCGGCCGCGAGTTATGGCGGCGCGACTTACGGCGGGTTGTAGCCGATGCGGGCGCAAAGAATGAGAAGCGCGCTTTTCCTTGTCATGGCGATACCATAGCAGGTTTCGCGCACCGGGTCACTTCAGATCCAGCGCCGGACCTGACGGGTGTAATCGTCAAAACTTGCGCCGAACTGGCGGCGCATCTTGGCTTCCTCGAAAGGGATGTGCACCCAATTGGCGGTGGCGAACACCAGAAAAGGCACGGCGAACATCGGCAGCGAGCCGACACAGAAGGCAATGCCGAGTGTGAAGATCACCAGGCCAACATACATGGGATTGCGGGTAAAGCGGAACGGTCCTCCGATCACCAGCACCTTGTTCGCTTCGGAGGTTGGATTGAGCTCCGTGCCTTTGCGACGGAAGAGCATGGCCGCCGAGAACGAAAGCGCGAATCCGAGCACGATGAGTAGCGCCCCAAGCCAGATCACGCGCAAATCGACGATCGCATGCCACGGATAGAGCGCGCTCGCCGCGCCGGCGACGATGAGATAGATCAGGCCCCAGATGGGCGGCGGCAGCTTCAGCATCGTGTCCCTCCGATGCCGAAGCTTACGCCATCCCTACCCGCGGCGTCACCGCGCCGGCATCATCGCCATCGCATCGGCGGCCGCCTTCTGCCACGAGGGCAGCGATTTCAGATCGGCAGCCCAGCGCTGGATGCCGCGATACTCTTCCAGCGGGAATTGCGCGTGCTCTGCGATCCAAAACATGGCACCGAGCGAGATGTCGGCGGCCGTGAGCATATCGCCCGCGACATAGCGATGCTTCTGCAGCTGCGCCTCGAGCACCGGCGCGTTGCGCGCGATCAGTTCGTTGCCGCGGGCGATTTCGGACGAGGCCGGCTCGCCGCGGCCGAACAGCTTCTTCACGTAATTCTCGAAAGCGAAGATGGCGCACGCCGGGTCCCAATGCGAAGAGTCCCAGAACTGCCACTTCGCAATGGACGCGCGCGCCTTCGGCTCTTCCGGAAGCAGGCCGGCGCCCGGTTGCCTCGATGCGAGGTATTGCACGATCGCATTCGATTCCCACAGGGTGAACTCGTTCTCCTCCAGCACCGGCATGCGCATATTGGGGTTGAGCCCGGCGAATTCGGGCGTCCGGTGCGCACCCTTGGAGAAGTCGACAAGCACGGGTTCGAATTCGACACCGAGATGAGTGGCGGCCCACGTCACCTTGAAGGCGCGCGGGCTCAAAGGGAACACGTGAAGTTTGAGCGTCATGACTGTCTTCTCCTATTTGCTTGTGGAGTCGCGCGAGCCCGTTTCGACGAAGTGTTTCAGCCGGGCCATCTGGTCGGCGAGCATGGCATCGGCGAGACGCGGCCATTTGCCGAAGCCGCCTTTGATGAACCCGCCCACAATGTTGTCCAGCGTGAGATCGGTGCCGCCTGCATTTGCTTTCAGCGTGAAGGTGAGCGCGCCATCGATACCCTGCCCCTGGAATGGCCCGAGCGCGCCGCGCAGGCGGAGCACCTTACCGGGCTCCGCATCGACCACGACGAGATGCTGCACCGATCCGCCGTTCCAGCTTTCGCAGAAACAGCCGCCGGCGCGGGGTTCGAGCGTGAGGTTGGCGGCACTGCCGGAGAAGGTGTGCTCCGAATTCCACCATTTCGCTGGCTGTGTCAGGACCGTATACACACGCTCCGGGGTCGCGGCGATGTGCAGCGTCTGCCGAAGTGCAAAGCCGTTCGGTCCGGTTTCCACTACCGCCGCGCGCGCGGCGAACATCTGCGCCAGCACCAGGGCGGCCGCGATTGCTGCGCCGGCAACAGCCGAGGGAAGGGATGCCTTCATCTCATTCTGCCTGTGCGGCTTCGGCGTAGACGGCGAGCAAGCCGCTCCAGCCTTGCGGCGCATCAACGGCGGCACGCAGGGCTTCGCCATCCACGGCCGTAATCCGGTGCTCCAGTTCCACGCAGGTGGTGTTGGAATCTTCGGCGATGAAGCGCACCTCCACCGCGCTATCCATGTTGTCATCCAGTTTGAACTGCCCGTTGATTCGCCACGACAGCAGCACGCGCGACGGCGGCTCCCATGCCAGCACTTTGCCCCATTCACATTCCGAGCCGTCCACGCCCTTCTCATACCATCGCCCACCAATGCGCGGCTCAATGACCGCCTCTGCCATCTCAGCAGGGCCGATGTGGTGCGACTTCGGCCACCAGTGACCGAAGCGGGTGGTGAACACCTCAAAGGCGCGCGGCTGCGGCGCGTTCACCACGATGGTCTTGCGCACCGGCGCGGGCGTAATCTTCATGGGAGCATTCATTTGCCTGTCCCCTTCTTTGGCGGTGCTCCGACTTCAGCCCTGAAGTTTTCCAGCGCCACGTCCCACAGCTGATCGAGCCATGCGCGCAAGGGGCCCAGTCCCTTTGGATCGATTTCGTAGATGTGCTGCGTGCCGCGCCGTTCTTCACGCACCAGCCCCGCCTCCTTCAGCACCTTCAGATGCTGCGACACCGCCGGACGGCTGACCGGCAGCCGTGCCGCAATATCGCCCACCGGGCGGGGACCGTGCCGGAGCTGCTCCAGCACCCGCCGCCTGGTCTGATCCGCCAAAGCTGCTAAGGCCATTTCGTAAGCCATGACTAACCGTAAGTCGAGACTTACACACTGTCAAGCGGCTACTTTGCGCCGCCGTTCAGGCTCAAACTGGCCGAAAGAGTGCCTTTGGCGCTGAACAGTGCGACGAACCCGTCCTTCGTCCAGGACAGCGCCGGGTCGCCGAACGAGGCGATCCGGCCGGTGAGCGCCACGCCGCGCCCCTGCGGCTTGGCGAGCGCCGCTGCAATCTCACTCTTCAGCCTCGCAATCTCCCGCGATTCATCGAACACCAGATGGGGTTGAATTATTTTGGCGAGCGTGTCGCCCGCCAGGGCGTGCACGCTGCGCAGCATCAGGTTTTCGCTGCCGACGTCGTAGTGCAGGTTCGTCACCTGGATCTGACCGGTGCGGGCGTCGAAGTGGGGGGTCCCGCGTAGAAACACGGCGCCGCACGAATCGAGCAGGTGCGTGAAGTCCCAGCTCTTGCCGAAGCAGAATTGCGCGTGAACGACGAGATCGTCGCGCGAAGGAAGGATCTGCACCTTGTCGAGGCGCAGGTTCAGTCCGGCCGCCCGCAGCGGCTTCTTCTTGAGCTGCGCCATCGCAAGCCGCGCGGCATCGGCGTAGGACAAGCTGACCGGCACCGTGGCGGAGAACGCATTGGACGGCGCGTTCAGCGATTGCGGCGGCGGCAGCCTGGGGATCGCATCCGGCGTAGCGGGCTTGCTACCCACCACCACGTGCGCGCGGACGTCGGCAGCCAGTGAAACGACCAGCGATCCGTTTTCCGTTTTCAGCGGCGTGACGCGCAGCCGCTCCGGTGACAGCACTAGCCATGACTCCGGTGCTTTTCCGATGCGGATCGGCTGCTGAAGCTTGCGCCATAGGCGCTCCACCTGACCGCGCAGCTTGAAAGCCGATGCGATTCGCTTGTCGATCGCCTTGAAGATCGGTGCGGACAGGTGCTCCTGATTGCTGTTCCAGAGTTCGGCCACGCTCATCTTGAGCGGTCCGATCTTCAGCTTCGCATTCGACAGCCGCACGTCGCCTTTGGTGTTCGACTCGATTCGCCAGTCCGGTTTGAGGGCAAGTTGCGTCAATGCCAGGGCCTCGCCTTGCGCCGACGCGTCGCCACCGGTCTTGAACAGCTTGGAATCGAAGTCGAGACGGGCGTGCAGCGCAAACGGCAGCAGCAGTTGCATGCCCGATCCCGCGGCATGGCCCGTTATGGCGCCGGTCCGCGTCACGACAAGATCGAGCTGGCACTTCTGAATCAGGCAGTTGACCTGACCGCCTTCGACCTTCGCAAGCTGCGATTTCGTGCGTTCGTTCAGCATCGCAACGATATCGTCGCCGGAAAGGGTGAGGATGGCAGAAATACTGGAGACGGGAGGCAGCGGCGTTGGCGGCGGCGGCGTGCGTTGCGGGGGCGGCGCCTCAAAGCCGCAGGCACCGAGCGCGAGCGCCCATACAAAGACCGGAAAGCGAAGCCGCATCAGCATTGGATGACGACGTTTCGCGGATGCCGCCACTAAATTCTCCGCAATCCGGTTATCTCCGACAAAGCGAACGAAGGCCTGAGTCCGATCGTTCCGCCGCGGCATCCCGGCACTCGAGCACCAGAGCTACCTCACCTGCGCGTAGTTACGCACGGCCGCGGCAAAGGCACCGAAGATCTCGCGGCTCACCGGATTCTCCGACCAACGCCACTCCGGATGCCACTGCACGCCAAGGAGAAAGCCTGCGGACTGCGGCATCGACACCGCCTCAACGGTTTCGTCCGGCGCGATGGCGTCGGCGTGCAGCGATGGCGCGAGACGATCGATGCCCTGCGAATGCAGTGAGTTCACCTGGAAGTGGCGTTCGCGAACGATGCGGGCCAAGAGGCCGCCTTCGGTCACCCGCACCTCATGCGCGGCTCCGTATTGTTCTTCCAGGTCCGCTTCGTGCCTTTCGCGGTGGTCGATTCGGCCCTCCAGCTCGTGCACGTGCTGATGCAAGGTACCGCCTAACGCCACGTTTAATTCCTGTCTCTTATACACAT
>DIZC01000032.1:0-150 GCA_002429315.1 Alphaproteobacteria bacterium UBA6038 | reverse complement strand
GAGACAGATTGTCGGGATTCCAGACGCAAGAGCCGCCTTCAGCAGCGGCAAGGCGGTGGCGTCGCGATGCTCGTCCTGAAGCACCCCCTCGCGCGGCGTGGGACCGCCGTAATGCAACGGCGAAACGTTGGAGGGCTCTTATACACATCT
>DIZC01000045.1:55481-63895 GCA_002429315.1 Alphaproteobacteria bacterium UBA6038 | reverse complement strand
GCGCCAGGCAACAAAAAAGCCCGGGACTGCGGGATTTCCGCCGGCCGGGCCGCCTCCGGGCGCAGCGCCGGAGGATGGGGTGAATGTACACAACCAGCGTCACGCTGTCAAGCCAGAAATCCTGTCTGGAAGATTAAATGTAGCGGTCAGCCGGTATTAATGACCAGCCCTCCTCCCGGGCCCACCGCGGCGCCGGCGGCGCAGACGGGACGATCGATGCGGGCGCGCGCGACTTCACCGGTGAGCGACTCCAAAGCGCCGTCCACCAGCGCCAGGCCCAGGATGCGGCCCTTGTCCACCGGTCCGGGAAACTTCACACTGTCCTTCGGCAACTGCGCGAAGCCGACGCGCGCGTAGTACGGCGCATCGCCCACCAGAATGACGGCGCGGTGGCCGAGGCGCTTGGCTTCGGCAATGCCGCGCTCCATCAGGGCGATGCCGAGGCCGCGGCCGCGCTGATCGGATTCCACCGCCAGCGGCCCCAACAGCAGCGCCGGTTGGCGGCCGACGAAGATCGGCCAGAAGCGCACCGAGCCGCGCAACACCGCGTTCTCCACCGCGACGAAACTCAATCCCGGTTCCGGATCGACGCCTTCGCGCAGCCGATAGGCCGATTTCGCAAATCGTCCCGGACCGAACGCTTTTGCCACCAGCGCGCCCACAGCCGGTGCATCGCCCGATGCTTCCGGCCTGATCTCCCACTCTTTGCCCGCATCCGACACGCCGCTACGCTCCGCGCGAGAAATCGGTGGAGGTAAGCCATGGATGTCCTGGAAGGCAAGGTCGTTCTGGTGACCGGCGGCGCCAACGGCATCGGCAAGGAATGTGCGCTGCTGGCGGCGCGCGAAGGCGCGAGCGTTGTGGTGAACGATCTGGGCGGCGGCGTGGCGGGCGGCGACGAAGGCTCGGCAGGGCCTGCGGAGACGGTGGCGCGCGAGATCAAGGCCGCCGGCGGCAAGGCGGTGTCCAATTCGGACTCGGTGACCAGCCGCGGCGGCGTGGCGCGCATGATCGAGCAGGCGATGGACACCTTCAAAGGTCTGCACGCCATCATCAATCCCGCCGGCATCCTGCGCGACACGATGTTCCACAAGATGACGGACGAAGACTGGGACCGCGTTCTCGATGTGCATCTGAACGGCAGCTACAATGTGTGCCGCGCCGCCATCAATCATTTCCGCGAGCAGCAGGATGGCGCCTTCGTGCTCTTCACCTCCACCTCGGGGCTGATCGGCAATGTCGGACAGGCGAACTACGCCGCCGCGAAGATGGGCATCGTTGGGCTGTCGCGGATCGTCGCCATGGAAGGTGCGCGCGTGAATGTGCGCTCGAACTGCATCGCGCCGTTCGCGTGGTCGCGCATGATCGCGACCATTCCCATCAAGGATGAAAACAGCGCCAAGCGGGTGGAGCGGATGAAAAACAGGATGCGCGCCGATCAGGTGGCGCAGCTGGCGGTGGCTTTGGCATCGCCGGCGTGCCGCGACGTGACGGGGCAGATCTTCGCCGCGCGCGGCAATGAGATATTCCTCGTGTCGCAGCCGCGGCCCATTCGCGGCATCGGAAAGGTGGAAGGCTGGACTCCAGAGACCGTCGCCAATCACTGCATGGCAGCGCTAAGGCCGAGCTTCGTCGATCTCGGCGCCACCACCAGCGTGTTCGGCTGGGATCCGGTTTGATCGGTGCACCATTGTCATCTCCGGGGACGACAATTGTGTTCACCAGTATTCGCTTTGCTCCGCCTCGCCTCTGAGTTCGGCGAAGCGGCGCAAAGTGGCGGGTGTGGCGTCCTCCGGCGGCGCGTGGAGATCTGCCCATAGGACCTCCGCGATCTCGGCGTTCGGGTGGAACGCGATCGCGGCGTCGCTTACGCGATAGAAGGCCACGACATTCGTCGCCATACCGACGGTGCGCGTGTAAAGGCCAAGCAGGACCGGTGCGGCCGAGGACTGCAGCCCGACTTCCTCTTCAAGTTCGCGGACAATTGCTTTGGCGGGCGGCTCGCCGCGGTCCACGCCGCCACCCGCAAAATGCCAACCCGGCGTGTAGCGCTGACGCACGAGAAGCGCGCGGCCTTGCGCATCCGGGACGACGGCACTGACGCCGAACGCCACCGGCGTCCGGAGCGCCTTGTAGGCGAGCAGCCAGGGAAGAAAACGGGAGCGCCGCGCGGCCATCGGAGGACCGTACCAAGCTCCGCTTTCTCTTGCGAGAAGACCCCGCAGCCGGTGTTCCAAGAACTGGAAGGGGCGCTGAACCTCAATTCCCTCGGGCGCGGCTTAGCGCCGTCGCGCGGGTCAGCAGCGATGTCCGTTGCCGGGCATCGTCCAGCGAGACGAAGAATGTGGCGAGCGCGCCGGCCAGGATACCGAGCGGCATGGCGTAGATCACGTCCACGTCGCAGCCGAAGACGATGATTGCGGTGACGGCAACGCCAGTCCATTGCGCCACGGTTCTCGGCATCCCCTGAAATCCATTCCAGCGACCGCGCCACTGTGGCCGCGGGCCAGCCTGGACCGAAGGAAATGCTTAAGAAAGAGTTAACGCAGGCGATTCAGCCGCCCAGATCGGCCTTTTTCTGCAGGTATTCGTCGCGCTGAATCTCGCCCCG
Source organism: Alphaproteobacteria bacterium UBA6038 (assembly GCA_002429315.1). Lineage (GTDB taxonomy): Bacteria > Pseudomonadota > Alphaproteobacteria > Micropepsales > Micropepsaceae > Rhizomicrobium. The sequence continues at coordinate 61,284 of DIZC01000045.1, read as the reverse complement.
GGCGTAGCGGCTTTCGAGAATCGCCAAGGCCTCGGAGCGGCCACCGGAGCCTGGCGGTGCGCCGGCCGGGTAGGCGTACGGCGCGGGCCGGTGGCGGAACAGCACCACCAGCAGCACAACGACCAACACCAGCGTCAACAGGCCATGGAACGGCCAGAAGAACCAGAACGGCCAGAAGTGGAACATGCTCGCCTCCGAAGTTCGGTGTTCTGGATATAGGGGTAGAATCGGCAAAGCGAATAGCGTCACGGCTCCTCCCACGCTTGCGGGGGAGAAAATGCTGCAGGACATTTGGGAACACGATATCTCTGTCCCCAAAGAGTCCCACTGTCCTCGACTCCAGTCGGAGCGGCGATCCTCGTCGGTCGCGCGGCTACAGTCCTGCCCTGTCGGCCAAGAGGCCGCCGAGCGAAGACCAATCCTTGTCGGCGAGGCCGGCAACGGTGGCTTCGATGCAGTGATCGAACACGAGGCTGGCAAGCGGCAGCGGGACGAACAGCTCGCGCCCCGCGTCGAGTGCCAGCCGCACGTCTTTCATGCCGAGCTTGAGCGCAAATCCCGCCGGTTCGAATTTCGCATTCACGATGGCGGCGCCGTAGCCCTGGTACACGGGGCAGGCAAACAGGGTGTTCGAAAGCACGTCGTGAAAGGCGTGCGCATCAATGCCGCCCTTGCGCACCAGCGCGAATGCCTCGCCCATGCTTTCGATCGCCGAGGCCAGCATGAAATTGCCCGCAATCTTGAAGAGGTTCGCCTCCTCGGGCGCCTCGCCCACGACCTCCACTCGGCGGGCGAAATGTTCCAGCAGCGGCCTCACTCTGGCGACGTTCGTCTCAGAGCCGCCGGCGATGACGATCAGCTTTGCCAGCCGCCGCCACGTCCGGCCGGCCGAACACCGGCGCCGCGACGTAGCCCAGCCCTGTTTCCGCGTGCGCCTTCGCAAGACGGCGCGCAAAATCGATGGAGATGGTGGCGAGGTTGACATGCACGAGCCCCGCCTTGGCGCGCGCCAGCAACGCGCCGTCCAGCCCAACCGCCCGGATGGCATCGTCGCTCGCGAGCATCGAGAACAACACTTCACCTTGCAACGCCTCTTCGGGCGAGCGCGCAACCTGCGCACCCTTCTCGGCGAGCCCTTCCGCCGGCCCGGGCGACCGGTTCCACACTGTGAGCTCGTGGCCTGCAGCCAAAAGATTTACCGCGATGCCAGATCCCATGTGGCCAAGGCCAATAAATCCGATTTTCATCGTGCTGCTCCTGTCAATTTGCAATGCATAAATTATGGTAACCCGCAAGCGGGGGACGAACCACTCACACCGTGAATTTGATGCCCTGCGCCAGTGGCAATGCGTTCGAATAATTAATGGTGGCGGTCTGGCGGCGCATGTAGGCCTTCCAGGAATCCGAGCCGGACTCGCGGCCGCCGCCGGTCTCCTTCTCGCCGCCGAACGCCCCGCCGATCTCCGCACCCGACGGTCCGATGTTCACATTGGCGATGCCGCAATCGGATCCCGCCGCCGCCACAAACCGCTCCGCCTCCTGCATATCCTGGGTGAAGATGCACGACGACAGGCCCTGCGGCACGGCATTGTGCTTCGCCATCACGTCGGCGAAATCGCGGTAGCGCATCACGTACAGGATAGGCGCGAATGTTTCGTGGCAGACGATGGCGCTTTGCTCCGGCATCTCCGCAATCGCCGGCTTCACATAGAAGCCATTGGGATATTTGTCTTCCAACACACGGCCGCCGCCGGTGATCTTGCCGCCTTTATCGCGCGCCGCAACCAGCGCGCGCTCCATGCCGTCGAACGCGGCCTTGTCGATCAGCGGGCCGACGAGGCTGCCGTCCTCCAGGGGATTGCCGATGGGCAGCGTGGCGTAAACCGATTTCAACTGCGGCACGAGGGAATCGTAAATCGAGTCGTGTACGAACAATCGCCGCAAAGACGTGCACCGCTGGCCGGCGGTGCCCACCGCACTGAACAGAATCGCGCGCACCGCGAGATCGAGTTTCGCGCTCGGTGCCACGATCATCGCATTGTTGCCGCCGAGCTCGAGCAGCGAACGTCCCAGCCGCTCCGCCACTACCGGCGCCAGCGCCTTGCCCATGCGCGTCGAACCAGTCGCGCTCACCACCGGAATGCGGCGATCTTTCGCCAAGGCTTCTCCCGCTTCGCGCAAGCCCAAGATCACCTGCGAAAGATTCGCCGGCGCATTGCCGAACCGCCTCGCCGCGCGCTCGAACAGCGCCTGCGTGGCGAGCGCCGTCAGCGGTGTCTTCTCGCTCGGCTTCCACAAAACGGAATCGCCGCAGACCAGCGCCAACGCCGCGTTCCAGCTCCAGACCGCGACGGGGAAGTTGAAGGCGGAAATCACCGCAACCGGCCCAACGGGATGCCACTGTTCCATCATGCGGTGGCCGGGGCGTTCGCTGGCGATGGTGAGGCCGTAAAGCTGGCGCGACAGACCGACCGCGAAATCGCAGATGTCGATCATCTCCTGCACTTCGCCGAGGCCTTCCTGCAGGATTTTGCCGGCTTCCAGGCTGACGAGACGGCCGAGCTGTTCCTTGTTGGCGCGCAGCTCTTCGCCGAGTAGCCGCACGAGTTCGCCGCGGCGCGGCGCCGGCACCTCACGCCAGGCGCGGAAGGCTTCGACGCTATTGGCAATCTTGCGCGCGATGGACGCGGCATCGTCGAACGCCACGCGCCCGACCTCCGCGCCATCGATGGGCGAACGGACCGTGTGCTCCCCGCGGCTCGCCTCCACGCCCAAGTCCCTCAATATCTGGTCCGCCTTCATCGTAAGACCTCAACATCGTGAAAATTGAAGTTGCTTTCGCGAAGACCCCCGGGGGAGGGGCGCCTTCGAAACGCAACGGGAGCGCGGGTCCCACGACCCGCACTCCCGGGCACAAGATAAGCATTGCTCACGCTGAGGTCCAGCCATGGGGCAGCCGAGCCCGCATTGCGCCGGGACACAAAACCCCGCGTCCCGCAGGGCGACAGCGAACACCATCGTCTCTGCTATGACACCCTTGTCGGGCCGCCGTAGCGGGCGGGGGCGGAGCGCGGATGAAGATCGCCACCTTCAACATCAACAACATCAACAAGCGGCTGGCGAACCTGCTGGCATGGCTGCGCACGGCGAAGCCCGACGTCGCGTGCCTGCAGGAGCTGAGATGCACCGATGAGAAATTTCCCAAAGCGGCGATCGAGAAAGCCGGCTATGGCGCGGTGTGGCGCGGACAAAGCGCGTGGAACGGCGTGGCCATTCTGGCGCGCGGCTGCGAGCCGGTGCTGACGCGGCGCGAATTGCCGGGCGATCCGCAAGACTCACAGGCGCGCTACATCGAAGCCGCGGTAAACGGTGTGCTGATTGCGTCGCTGTACGCGCCGAATGGCAATCCGCAGCCTGGTCCGAAATTCGCTTACAAGCTTGCCTGGAATGAGCGCCTGCTGAAGCACGCTGCCAAGCTCTACGCCACCAATGTGCCGGTGGTGCTCGCGGGCGACTACAATGTGGTGCCCACCGACCGCGATATTTACCCGACGACTTCGTACGAGGATAACGCCCTGGTGCAGCCGCAGCCGCGCGCGCAATTCCAGCGCCTGCTGAAGCAGGGCTGGGTCGACGCCGTGCGCACGCTGCACCCGAATGCGCCGATGTACACCTTCTGGCATTACATGCGGAACCGCTGGCCGCGCGATGCGGGCCTCAGGCTCGATCATCTGCTGCCGAGCCGCGAGGCCGCAACGCGCCTTCTCGATGCTGGCGTGGATCGCGAGATGCGCGGCGCCGAAAACGCCAGCGACCACGCCCCGGCATGGATCGTTCTGCGCGATTCAACACGCAAGCTTCGCAGACCTGCGGTGCAGCGCGAGAAACCGGCAGCGACGATATCCAAAAAAAGACCGCGCCGGCCGCTGCTCGTGATCGACGGCGATTCTTTTGCGCACCGCGCCTATCACGGCGTGCCAAAATCGATTCTCACCGGCGATGGCAAGCCCGCCAACGCCATCCTCGGTTTCGCCAACATTCTGCTCAGGCTCTACCGCACCGAAACGCCGCGCGCCGTAGTGGTCGGCTGGGACACGCTCGATGCGCCGACCTACCGTCACAAGGCGCTGCCCGGATATCAGGGCGGGCGCGAATTCGACGACGAGATCATTCAGCAGCTGCGCCAGATTCCCAGATTCGTTGCGGCCTGCGGCTTCGCCAATGCCAAGGCGAGGGGCTTCGAGGCGGACGATTTCCTGGCCGCCGCCGTGCGCGCCGAAGAGCGGCGCGGCGGCACCGTGCTGGTGGCAAGCGGCGACCGCGATTCCTTTCAGTTGGCCTCGGAGCGAACCACCATCCTCTATCCGCTGCGCGCGGGCGAAATGGCGCGTGTCGGACCGGCGGAAGTCCGCGAACGCTACGGCGTCGATCCCAAGCAGGTGCCGGATTTCATCGCGCTGCGCGGCGATCCGTCGGACCGCATTCCCGGCGCGCCCGGCGTGGGGGCGCAAGGCGCGGCCGAACTGCTGCGCAAACACGGCACCCTCGAAGCGTTGCTGAAAGCCGGGCGCTTCGCCGCGCAGGCCGAAGACCTGAAGCTCTTCAAATCCATCGCGACGATGAATGCCAAGGCGCCGCTGCCCTCGCTCGCCAGTCAGACTCCCACCTGGCACAAAGCCGCCACGCTCGCGCGCCGCTGGGGCCTCAACCAGCTCGCCACCCGCCTCGAGGCTCTGGCGGCAGAGCGCCTGCCATAGAGCATGATTTCGTCGGACCGATGCGCTCTCACTCCGTCATGGCCGGGCTTGGCAGGGCCATCCATCGCGGGAGCGTCGCGAGCGCAAACAACTCTTCCCGGCGCGGCAGACGCGCGCCGGGATGGATGGCCGCCTCAAGGGCGGCCATGAGGGTTGGGAGAAAAAGCGGATCTCGCTCTGGTGGCGTCATCGTGCAGCACGGACGGGGACCGAACAATCTGGTGCAGTACGGACCCAACAGCATCGGCTCCATCAGCTGCCTCGCTTCATCGCGCTGACATCGATCCGGCCACATTGGCTTTCTCGCAGTTTGCCCCGACCGATGCCTGGCGGTGACGAGCTTAGAGCCCCTTGGCGTAGTAGCGGCCGAAGCGGTTGTTGATAAAGTCGGAGAACGTTGCCTCCTCCTGCTTCACAAAGCCTTTCTGCGGCAGCTTGCCTTGCACCAGCAGGTCGGTCATCGCGCAGATGCCGCAGGCGGTGGTGATCTGGATGGCGCTCATCAGCCGCTCGCCGACCGTCTGCGCATAGATTTTTTTCGCGTAGCTTTCCTGGGTCAGACGGCCGCCCATCCAGCCCGACACGGTAACGAACACCAGCACCACGTCCTGATAGGTGATGGGGATCGCTGTTTCGAGCACGTCTTTGAAGATCTCGCGACGGGTGCCGAGGTGCAGGTCGCGCACCAGCAGCTTGACGATGTCGCGATGGCCGGGATAGCGCGCCGTCTTGTAATTCAAGTTCTCGACCTTGCCTTCGAGCGTGTCGCACAGGGTGCCGAGGCCGCCGCTCGTGTTGAACGCCTCGTATTCGACGCCGTCGAGGGTGAACTGCTCGAGTTCCTCGAGCGCCGGGACTTCCACCCGCACGCCGTCGCGGATCGATTCGCAGGGGTTGCAGTATTCGTTGATCAGCCCGTCGGTGGACCAGGTGAGGTTGTATTTCAGCGCGTTGTGCGGGAACACCGGCAGCGCGCCTACGCGCATCTGCACGTCGCGCAGCTTGTCGAACTTGCGCGCCAGATCGTAGGCGACGATCGAGATGAA
>DIZC01000045.1:36530-55423 GCA_002429315.1 Alphaproteobacteria bacterium UBA6038 | reverse complement strand
GGGTGGATTCCACGTCCTCGGTGAGATCGAGATAGTGTGCGTTGGCCAGCTTGGCGCCTTCCGCAACCGTCGCGGTGAGATGAAACGGACTGGCGGAGAGCACGATCTCGTGCCCCTTGGCCTCGTGCGCGAATTCGCGTCCGTCGGTGATCTCGCGCTGGCGCACTTCGACGTTGTCGCGCGGCATGCGCTCGAGGATCGCCGGATCGCGGTCGAGCACGGTGACGTGGTAGTCGCCGGTGCGCGACAGGAACTCGGTGATCGCGATGCCGATCTTGCCGCCCCCGACGAGCAGAACTTTTTTCATCCTATCCTCCCGTCATGGCTGGCCCTGTGCCGGCCATCCATGCTCGCGTTGCGCGAAAGCGTTCCTTGCCGCCGGGCAAGCCCGCCCATGACAAGTTTGTTTGAAGTGCGCACCGAATAGGAGGCGGCAAAGCGCCGGAAGTTGCGCTATGCTCCGGCGAATCGTCGGGAAAACTGGCGAAATGACGAACAAGGTGAAATGTCTCACGCAGAGACGCGGAGACGCGGAGATCTGGCTTGGCCTGCGCGTCCTTTGCGCCTCCGCGTGCCAATTCCTCTTCGGGACGCCGTGAGAGACACAGCCGCCAAACTTCTGGCGCTGCTCAAAGCCAATGCGCGCGAGCCGACCGCGTCGCTGGCGCGCAAGCTTGGGCTGGCGCGCTCGACCGTCCAAGAGCGGATCGCGCGCCTGGAGCGCGAAGGCGTCATCAAGGGCTACACGGTGCGGGTTTCCGACGAGGCTGAAACGCGGCGCCTCTCGGCTATCGTGATGATCACGGCCGATCCCAAGCAGGCGGACCGGGTGGCCGCGGAACTCAAGCGGATGCCGGAAGTGCGCTCGCTCTCCGCGGTCTCCGGCGCCTACGATATGGTGGCCACGGTGGAGGCGGACACACCGGCGAAAATGGACGTCTCGCTCGACCGCATCGGCCGGGCGCCGGGTGTGGCGCGCACCGTTTCCTCCATCATCCTGTCAGAAAAATTCAGCCGTTGACTATTCTGCGGCCTGAACGCTGAGTTCCTTCAGTCGCGCAGGATCGCGGTCCAGCAGACGAAGCAATTGCGCCATCGGACGACTGACCGTCACTTCGCCGGATTCGTATTTCTGAAACGAGCGGGGACCGCCGCCGAGAACCTCGCTTGCTTTGCGCTGTGAGAGCTTCAGCCGAAGGCGGATCGCGCGAACATCCGCCGGCTGCATCGCATCGCCGGCGGCCTTGCGCAGTTGCTTCAAGGCTTTATCTGCCGCTTGCATGTCGCGGCCCACATGCAGGCTCTCGCCTTGGCCATCGGGATACCAGCCCGGCAGATCGACCGTCAACGATCCTCCGGCGTATCGCACAGTGAACGGACGGATATCGCGGATCAGCGTCTCGCCGGTGACAGGATGGATTTTCGTTTTTCTCATCTTAACGCTCCTTGAACGAGAGCACGGTGAACTCGGTCATCACATCGTCCGTGAACTTGACGTAGAGAACCATTCCATTCCACGGCACGTGATAAACGTCTTGCCAGCGGCGATTGTCCGTGAAACTCGTCATCGACTTGTAGAAGTGCGACAGTTTCATGGATCGGACGGCCGCCGCGATATCCCTACGCTCAAGACCAAGCGCGAACGCATCCATCAGCGCCGAGCGCGTAATTGCCAATCGTTGCGCATCGCCACAGACGGCCCGAAATCGCTCCAGCCGAAGGCTTGGGCGCCGTTTCTCCACCACGTTAATCTGGCACCATTATGGTGCCGAGTCAATCTCGCCAACATTCCCCTGTCGGGCAATTTTTGTTCGGCTTAGCAAATGTTTAGCTCGAGGCAGTTTGCACCGCCGCGGCACCGGTGTAAGTTCCGTCTAGGCGGGCGGGTGGTTCCTTCGCAGTCGGGCGTGAACCGACCGGCCTGCAGGCGGTCACGGGATGACGGCGCCTCAGGGGCAAGACAAAAGCTGGGCGAGCGGGTTATTCGAACGCGCGCGGCGTCCGCATAAGGAACACGTGGAGGCGTTGCGCCTGCACGTGCCCTACGCCTTCATTGTTGCCGTGCTCGTCAGCTTCGCCAGCTTCCAGATCTGGATGAACCCGTTCGGCTTCAGCGATCTGGTGCAGCGCTATTCGCAGGACGTGTCAGACCTGCTGATCACCGGGCCGCATTTCTACGGCACCGAGGGGCGCGACAAGGTCTCGGTCGCCCTCATCGACGAAGATACGCTGCATCAGCTGAAGATGCCGTGGCCGTGGAAGTATGGCGACCACGCGCGCGCGCTCGATGCGTTGCTGCAATACAAGCCGAAGGCGGTGGTGGTCGATTTCCTGTTCGTCGATTCGCGCGCCGACGACACGCTCAAAGACCTGGTGGCGGAGATCGGCCGCTATCGCAAGGCGCACGTGCCGCTCTATTTCGAGGGCGGCATCAACCTGCCCTATGGAGAGAATCCGCTGCGGCCGGAGCTCGCAGCGACCGGCGTTCCCATTGTCGATCCCGCCGTGCCGATCAATTCCGGCGTCGCGCGGCAGTACAACGCGACGGGGCGCTGCTTCAATCAGAAGCCCGACGGCGAGGGCAACTGCCCCTCGCTCGCGTTGCGCGTGTTCCGCGACGTGTATGGCAAGCAATATCCGCTCCCGCACATCAACGACATGATGGAACTGGTGTGGGGCACGCGCACCGCGCCGGAGAACCACTGGATCACCAGCACCGACGAGAACGGAAACCAGCGGCAATGCCTCGAGCAAATGAACATCTTCCGCCGCTGGTATCTGGCGTTCTTCGACACCGGCGCGGTGAAGAGCCCCTGCCCGTACACGGCCGAATTCACCGTCGATGCGCTCTATCTGCATCCCGACGACAAGGACGTGGTGAAGATGGCCGGCGACCATGTCATCTTCTACGGCGGGGCTCTCGAGGGCGCGCAGGACAAGATATACACGCCAGTGAACGCGCTGCTGCCTGGCGTGTTCGTGCACGCCATGGCGATGGACAACCTCATCACCCTGCACGGCCAACCGTACCAGAACGCGGTCTCCATCAACGGCAAGCCCGTCGACGGCAATCTGGTGCAGATCATCGCGGTCCTTCCTGTGATCCTGATCCTGTCCTGGATTCATTGGCGCGGGATCAAGCGCAGGCGCATCGTGCTTGGCGGGCCTGCGCCCAAGCGCAGTCTCACCATCGAATATTTCATGGAACGCGTGGCGGAGAAAGTCTGGCATTACCTCGCCTTCGGCCTTGCGCTTGGCGTGGGGCTGGTGCTGACGCGTTCCGTCGGGCTTTCGGTCGCCAACTGGGTCGAGGTGGTGTTCGTGTCGGTGGAATTGGCGGCGATGCTGCTGGTCGGCGTGCCGGATTCCATCTGGGGTTATTTGCATCACGTGGCGGGCGGCATCCCGCAACTGCAGGCAGAGGAGCATGCGTAACATGATGTGGGGTAAACTTGTGTGCGGAGGAGTCGCGTTGCTCGCGCTCACGGCGCCCGCTTTCGCGGCGACGGAGGATTGTTCCGGCGCGAGGACGGATGTGGTGCTGTCGGCGCGCACGCCGGAAGTCGATCTCTACGACGGCGCGGCGGGCAAAAAGGTCATGACGCTCGAGCAAGCGAAATTTCCGGCCTGCACGCCGATCATCGGCCGGGCACCGAATTTCATGCTGCAGGTGAGCTTGAACGGCGGCAAGTACTGGGTGCCGCCCTACATGGTGAAGTACCGCTTCGCCGGGAAGCTTCCCGCCGTCTGCCGCAATCTGGCGATGGGCAGCAACGAGCAAAAGGTTGGATCGACTCGCGGCCTCGGTGAAGGCTGCCCGAAAACTGGAGGATCACACTAATGCGTAAGGGCGTGCGTATCGTCGCGGGGCTCGCGCTCTGCGGCGGATTCTTGGGCTTTTCCTCGCTGGCGCAGGCGAGCCAGGGCGATGGCTATCCCGGCAAGGGCAAGGCGTTGGAGCAACTGGCCCCGGCTGCCGACTACAGCACGCCGCTCCAGGGCCGGCCGTTGGCGCTCGGCATCCTGCGGGCCCGCGCGCAAGGCTTCGTGCCTTCACCGCAGCTGCACGACTATGTGAAGGGCGTGCTGATGCGGCTGCTGGCGAACGTGCGGATGCCGCCCTCGTTCAGGCCGGAAATCCGCATTCTCGCCGCACCGGAATTCACCGGCGAATGCACCCCCGACGGAACCCTCGTCGTCACGGTAGGATTGCTCGAGCAGCTCGAGAACGAGGACGAGCTCGCCTTCGTGCTCGGCCACGAGGTGGCGCACGCGATCTATCGGCATGAGGCGAAGAACTGGGCGAAGAAATCGCAGTATTACGCCGTGGTGAGCGGCAGCGCATCCGATGCCGTTGCCCAATCCGCCGTCATGACGGCGGCCGGCCTTGCCAATCCTTATCTCGGCGGCGCTCTCAGCCTTGCGATGCACCTGCAGAAGCTGAGCAACAACGTGCTGATGCCGCAGATGGAGCGCGGGCAGGAAGACGCCGCCGACGCGCTCGGCTTCGACCTCATGGTGCGCGCCGGCTACGATCCGGAAGCCGCGCTCGCGGTGATGGACAAGCTCGCCGAACAGGAAGCCGAAGCCGCGAGGGCGGCGGCGGAAGCAAAAGCCGCGGCAAAGACCACCGATCGCGCCAACAGCATGAGTGGCGTCAATCTCGGCATGCAGGTGCTGGGCGTGGTGATGAGCGGCGGAACTAATCCGCTGGCGTGGTCGAATCTCGCCATCACCGCGTTCGGCGCGGCGGTGGACAACATGGCGGCGGACGCAACCTCGCATCATCCGGCTCGGGAACGCGAAGATCTGCTGAGCGCATACGCCTATCGCGAGTACCGCACGGCCGTTTACGTCAACCCGACGCCGCTGCCGTGGAGTCCGGTGAGCGCCTCACCGATAAGGCCGCAGCTCACCGCGTTGCTTGCGCACTACAGCACGGCGGAAGATGCCGCGGCTTACGTCGCGGATCGGACGCAAGGAACGGATGCCGCGGCCCGAATGTCGATTGCCACCGCCACCGGTGCGCCCACCGCCGACCACGCGTACACCGAATTCGTCGCCGCGGAGTACTACAAGCTCGGCCAGCAGGATGCGCTTTCGGAAGCCGCGCTGCTCCGGGCGGTCAGCGGGCCGGAGCCGTCGTGGGAGGTCTATTCGCGCCTCGCGGACGTCTATATCGCGCGGCACGACTATGCGAAGGCGCAGGCCCTCATGGATCAGGCCGTGGCGCGGTTCGAGGACTCGCCGGTGCTGCTGCCCAAGCGGATCGAGATCCTGCGAGGCGCCGGGCGCCAGGCCGATGCGAGGGCGCTTGTGCCGAAATGCAGGACCTACGACATCGACGAGCTCACGGACGCCTGTCAGCGCGCGGCCGGCTAAGAAGGCGGAATCGTTAACGCCGCGCGCGCCCGTCAACGGATTGTTAACCAACGCAGCCTACCTGTCCCCAATTGGGACGGATTGGCCGATGAAGGTTGAACGGATGGCGCGCGCGGCCGCTTTGCGACGCACCGCCGCGTATGCCCGCAAGCTCGAACCGGTCGAGCCGTCGCGTCGGGATGCCGGTATTGGTGTCACGGTCCTCGGAATTCCCGAAAGCGAGTTTACGCCGCGGGCGCGCCAGGCGGTGGTGCGGCTCATGGGTGAGACGGACTCGCTCCGCCGCGAGCTGAAGAGCGCGCTGACCAGGCTGACGGAAGTGGAGCGTTCCGCCGACCGCGATCAGTTGCTGCCGCTGCTCAACCGACGCGCCTTCGTGCGCGAGCTGACCCGCGCCATCGGGCTGTCGTCGCGCTACGGCATGGCGTCGAGCCTGATCTATTTCGATCTCGATGAGTTCAAGCGGGTGAACGACGCTTACGGCCACGCGGCGGGCGATGCGGTGCTTATCCATTTCGCCGATACACTTTCGGCGCATGTGCGCGACAGCGATGTGGTGGCGCGGCTCGGCGGCGACGAATTCGGCGTCATCCTGGCGCACGCCGATCAGGCGCAGGCCGAAACGAAGGCCAGTTCGCTGGCGAGCTGCCTGTTCGCCTCGCCGGCGCTGTGGAACGGACGCCAGATCGACATCTGCTTCTCGTATGGTGCCTTCGAGCTTCGACCCGACGACACGGCCGAAAGCGCCATCGCTCGCGCCGACGAAGCGATGTACGCGCGCAAGCGCTCGGCGCGCTGATCAGGCGATGATGTCCGGGAGCAGCGCGTCCTCGATGCGGGCGATCTGGTCTTTCAGCTGCAGCTTGCGCTTCTTCAGCCGGGTGATCTGCAGTTGGTCCTTGACGCCCTGATCGGCCATGGCGACGATCGCGGCGTCAAGGTCGCGATGCTCCTGCAAGAGTTCTGCGAGTTTCGCGCGCAACGCCTGCTCGTCGGCTTCGGTCATTCGCGCCTTGGCCCTTTGCGCCGGCCCTTGGAGAGGTCTTCGCCCCAACGCCGCATCGGCCAAATATATCCCAACAGGTCCAGCATGCGCCCGACCATTTGATCGACCAGATCGGACATCGATTGTGGCTCGGCATAGAACGCCGGCACCGGCGGCAGGATGATGGCGCCGATTTCCGCAAGCTGCACCAGCGTGCGCAAATGCCCCAGATGCAGCGGCGATTCGCGGACCAGCAGAATCAGCGGGCGGCGCTCCTTGAGCGTCACGTCGGCGGCGCGGGTGAGCAGGTTGGTGGTTACGCCGGTGGCGATCTCCGACATGGTGCGCACCGAGCACGGCGCCACGATCATGGCCTGCGTCCGGAAGCTTCCAGATGCCGGCGGGGCGCCGATGTCGCCGACGGCATAGACATGGTCGGCCTTCGCTGCGACCGCTTTGGGGGTGAGCTTGGTTTCGTAGCCGATGGTCATCTCGCCGGGTTTGGTGATGACGAGGTGCGACTCGGCCCCCACCTCCTTCAGCGCCTCCAGCAGCCGGATGCCGTAGGCAACGCCCGAGGCGCCGCTGATCCCCACGACAACCCGCGGTTTTCCCGGATTTTCCCCTCTGCCGGCCATCCCGATTCTTAACAGGCGATAAGGGATGGGCGGAAGAGGGGCGTGACAAGCGCCGTCTTTGGTGTTCTAATTTCGGCCATCTTCAACCGATGAGGTATGAGGTATGCCGATGCAAGGGCACATCCAGGAGCTCAGCGAAAAACATAAGAAACTGGAAGAACTGATCGAAGCCGAAATGGCGCACCCGGACTGGGACGAAATCAGGGTCGCCGCCCTCAAGAAAGAAAAACTCCGCATCAAAGACGAATTGCAACGCCTGCGAACCAGCGTCCACTAGGTTCGCCACACCTCTTCTCGCCTCCTTCTGTCATGCTCACCTCCGAGCGTGACGCGCGGGGAAGTATTCATCCAAATCGCCGGTTGTCATTCTGCGGCATGGGCTGCTCGCGCCGCCGGGTGTCTGCGGAGGCGGACAAACACCAGCACGGCGCCCAGCAGGCACAGGCTCGCCACGAAAAAGGCCGAGCCCGGGAAATAGACCGGCGCGGCCGCGCTCGTAAAATAAACGAAGATCTGGGTGAGGACGATCGGCGCGGCCACCGACGTGAGGCTGCCGACGCAGGACAGCGCGCCCTGCAACTCACCCTGCTCCTTCGGGCCCACCAGCCGCGACATGATGCCGTTCAGCGCGGGCCCGGCAAAGCCGAACAGCGCGAACACCGCCATCCAGACGAACATCGCCCAGCCCTGCGTGGCGAAGGCGTAGCCGGCGAACGCCACCGCGCCGCCAAACAGTCCCAGATAGACGCCGTTCGCTTCGCCGATCTTCGGAATCACGATGCGCAGGAGGACCATGTAAACGACCGCCAACGAGGCGCCGACGAACATCATCGCGTAGCCGACCATCTTCGTGTCCCAGTGGAATTTGAGCATCACATAATAGGTGAAGATGATGGGATTGGCGTCGTGCGCCAGACGCATCAGCACCACCACGGCGATCAGGCCGACGATCATGGGAAATCTGCGCATGGCGTGCAGTGCGCCCACCGGGTTGGCGCGCTTCCATTCGAATGTGCGCCGGTTCTCCGGCGGCAGCGATTCCCGCAGCACCAAGAGGCCAAACAGTGCGTTGGCAAGCGCCAGCGCCGCAGACGCAAAGAACGGCACGCGCGCGCCATAGGCGCCGAGGAACCCCCCGAGTAGCGGACCAACGATGAAACCCAGGCTGAAGGCCGCGCCGACCAGGCCGAAATTGGCGGCACGCTTCTCCGGCGGCGTCACGTCGGCAATGTAGGCGTTGACCGTCGGATAGGTTGCGCCGGCCACGCCGGAAATGGTGCGGGTGAGGAACAGCCAGCCGATGGTGGGCGCGATGGCCATCGCCAGATAATCGAGCCCGAGCGCCAAGAGCGAGGCGATGAGCACCGGCCGCCGCCCGAACCGGTCGCTCAAATTGCCGATAAACGGGGCGCAGAGGAACTGCGCGCCGGCGAACATGAACGCGAGCCAGCCGCCCCATTGCGCCGCCTCGTTCATCGCCCGCGGCGTGACGGCGTGATAGCCGCGCAACTGGGCGATCATCTGCGGGAAAACGGGAATGATGATGCCGAGCCCGATGGTATCGACCAGCATCGTGATGAAGATGAAGGCGAGCGCGAGCCGGCTCGATTGCGGTGCGGTCATGGCGGCAGCCCAGAAACGTAGGGCGCAAGATTAGGCGGTCGGGCCGCGCCCGTCTTGGCCAATGTTGTTAAACCCCGCCCAAGGGCGCTCCGACGTTGTGGAACAATCTCGAGAAGGAAGCTCTGCGGTGCCGCGGCGGTTGTCTCAGGAACTGCTTTCGCCGCGGGTGCCGGAGAGCATCCGCAACACGAAATCGGCGCGGGCGGGAATCGGCGCCTTGGGCACGATCACCGGCCGGTAGCCGAAGCGTCGATAGTTCTTCAGCAGCACCGGGTATTCGGCAAGGCCATCTTCGAACGTATGCCGGCGCTCGGCGTCCTGGCGGAAAATCTCCGGCCATGGCGGCACGAAGAAAACCGTCGGATGAAAGCGGAAGACCTCCGCGGCGCGGCGCCAATGCGGCGGCTCGTCCGCCGGGTTGCGCGCGTAGTAGCTGAGCGGATCGATGTGGGTGCGGTCGAAGAACACCGGCCCCGGCGCATCCGCCGTTTCGATCATCCGGTTAAGTGTGCGGGCGATGCACAGCTCGCCGAACAGCACCGGGTCATCCCCGATGATGTTCGGCCGGCCGATTGCCGTCTGCTCCTTGACGATCTGCCGTCCCGGCTCGGCAAAGGTGCGGTAGCCCCGCGCCGCCAGCTCGCCGAGCAGGCTCGACTTCCCGCCGCCCGAGCAGCCGGTGACGACAACGAACTTCTCCGCCGCCGCTTGCGCCCTCGCTGGGTCATATTCGGTTTCGGTCATGGCTGCTCCCAGGCCAAGAAAACGCTTCCGTTCGAGGGTCGAGGCGGCTAAAACAGCCGCCTTCCCTGGATGATTGGACGTTCAAGGAAGGGATGGGGCCGCCGCCCCGCCCGGAAAGGAAACACCCATGGCCGTCGAGACCACACCGCTGATGCCCAAGGCCACCGCCGTCTGGCTCATCGACAACACCTCCCTCACCTTCGAGCAGATCGCCGATTTCTGCGGCCTGCATCCGCTGGAAGTCAAAGGCATTGCCGACGAGGACGTGGCCAAAGGCATCAAGGGCCAAGACCCGGTGACCTCCGGCCAGCTCACCCGCGAGGCCATCGAGGCGGCGGAAAGGGACCCGGCCAAACGCCTCAAGATGGCGGCGCCCAAGCACAAGATGCCGGCGGTGAAGCTCAAGAAGGCGCCGCGCTATACGCCGGTCTCCAAGCGGCAGGACAAGCCGGACGCGGTGTACTGGATCCTGCGCAACCATCCCGAATTCACCGATGCCGACATCATCAAGCTGATCGGCACCACCAAATCGACCATCCAGAAGATCCGCGAGCGCTCGCACTGGAACGCCACCAACATCAAGGCGGTGGACCCGGTGACCCTGGGACTCTGCTCGCAGCTTGAGCTCGATCTCGCGGTCACGCGCGCCAACCAGCGCAAGGACCGTCAGGTGAAGAAGGCGGTCAGGCGCGGCGAGAGCCTGCGGCCGATCGAGGAAACCGTCGGCGGCTTCGGCCGCGAGCAGCACGAAGCCGCGGCTACGGAACCTGCAACGCCGGCCACCGGCAATCCCGACGAAGGCGCGCCAGCCTCCGACGAATACAACCTGTCGGCAGAACTGGAACAGGACTGACGCCGGCCGGGAACGCCAGTACGTATTGCAGTGGTGGCGCCTTGCCGCGCTAGGCGGCGTGCGCAGGCTGCGTGGCGTGATCGCCACGGGGATCGAGTTCCAGCGAAGTGGGCGACGCCTGTTGCGGCATAGGCTCGAACGGCTCGCCATGCGGCGGCGACCCGGCCATGCGGATGCGCGCCACCGCGAATGCCGCCAGCGCGACGTGAACCGCCGCCGTGTACAGGAACAGCGTCGGCATGCCGAACCGGTCGGTGACCGAGGCGGCGATGACGGGGCCAACCGTCGAGGCGAGGGCATTGATCAGCAGCAGTGTCGCGGACGCCTCGATGAATTTCTCGCGCGGCAGCCGATCGTTGGCATGCGCGACGGAGAGGCCGTAGACCGGCAGCGCCGCCATCCCGAACGCCGCCACCAAAACCAACGTCAGCGTGCTGCTGCGCCCGCCGAAGTACCACAGCGCGACGCCCAGCAGCGCGGCCGCCATTGCGGCAGCGGCGATGATGACGCGCCGGTCCATGCGGTCCGATAGGCGGCCGATGGGCAATTGCACCAGCGCGCCGCCCAGCGTGAACGCGCTCATGAATCCGGCCAGCAGGCCGCGTGTGAGGTGCTGGTCGTGGGCATAGACCGGCAGGAACGTCCAGCACGCGGCGTTGGCGAAACCCACCGCCACGCAGCCCGCCACGCCCACCGGCGAGATGGCGAACATCCGCATCGGTTTCAGGGCCGGGACCTCGACCCGGCCGGGCTGCGGGGTGCGCGTGAGCCCAAGCGGCATGAGGCAGAGGGCGTAGAAGATGGCGCTCAGGATGAACAATGTCGGGCTGGACGGACGGCCGGCGATGAAGCACCACTGCCCGACGATCAGGCCGAGGAAATTCACCAGCAGATAGGCGGCGAAGATGCGCCCGCGGGTCTGGTTGGTGGCACGGTCGTTCAGCCAGCTTTCGATCACCATGTAGACGTTGGCCGCCGCGAAGCCGAACAGCCCGCGCAGCAGAATCCAGCTGGGCTCGGAGACGGCGAGCGACATCGTCAGGGTGACGGCGGCGGCGAGACCTGCGGCGGCGGCGAATGTGCGGCTATGGCCGACGCGCGCCAGCAGCCGCGGGCCGACGTAGCAGCCGACGATGAAGCCCGCGAAATACGCCGAACCCATCAGGCCGATCGCGAAGTCGGAGAACTCCGCAAGATGGGCGCGCACCGGCAACAGCGTTCCCGTCAGCCCCTGGCCGCCGAGGAACAGGATAGTGGAGAGCAGGATCGCGCCGACAGAAAGGATTTGCGACATGCGTGTTCGGAAACCGAAAGGCAGACAATTGGAAATTGGAATCGGAGCCGAACCGGCTCTGGGAATGCGCCGCCCTTCGCTACCGCCTCATTGCGGCGAAATCAAAGCGCACGCCGACTTGCGCGCCGAGGACTCCCAGGGGCGTGAATGTGCGTCAGTGGAACACGTAGCGGGCGATCACGTAGCCGGCGATCACCACCGCCAGGAAGCCGACCATCACCCATTCGAGATATTTCTCGATCGCCAGCCGCACCGGCTCGCCGAAGAAATAGATCAGCGCTCCCACCCCCATGAACCGAACGCTGCGGGTGATCAGGGATAGCACCAGAAATAGGCCGAAATTCATCCCGGCGAAGCCGGACGCGATGGTCACGATCTTGTAGGGAATCGGCGTGATGCCCTGCAGCACGATGAAGGCGCCGTATTTCTGATAGGCGGCGCGGAACGAGTCGATATCGCCGCCCATGCCGTACATTCGGATCAACCATTCGCCAATCGAATCGTACAGCCACGAACCGATGAGATAGCCGAGCATGCCGCCGGCGACCGAGAACAGGGTGCACCAGGCGGCGAGGACGAAGGCGCGGCGGCGGTCCTTCAGTGCCATCGGGATCATCACGATGTCCGGCGGCATGGGGAAGAAGGAGCTTTCGGCAAAGGCGATGGCCGCCATGGTGGCCCAGGCATAGCGCCCTTCGGCGTTGCGCATAACCCATGCGTAAAGTCCGCGCAGCGGATTTAATCGCGTCCGCGCTTGCACTCCGTTTGCCATTACGATCCCGGCGCTCCTTCAGCCCTACCTAGCAAACCGCGTCCGTCCCCGTCCATCCTTGCCGGCGATCCGGCCATTCACTAGTTTTTGCACAGGCTGGTAAAGATATTCGCATGGCACGCCGCAAGGGCAGCAAATCTCGCAATTCCACGGCAAGGCCGCGCAAAGGCCGGGGGCGCAAAACCACCAAGCGGCAGGCCTCAAACGCCGCAAAAGCGCGCGCGGCGAGGCGAAAACCCGCACCCCGGCCGGAGGCGCGCCCGCGACGGCGCAAGTCGCTCTTCCGCCGCGGAGGCGAAGCGGCGGTGCGGCTCGTGCAACGCTTGAAGCCAGCCATCGCGCGCAGCCCGTACGACACCGATCTCGACCGCCATGCGGCGAATTACCAGCCGCTGACGCCGCTCACTTTTCTCGAACGCGCCGCCGGCGTGTTTCCGCAACGCACCGCCATCGTGCATGGCGGCACGACGTACACTTATGCGCAATTCTATGAGCGCGCGCGGCGGCTGGCGTCCGCGCTGTCGAAACAAGGCATCGGCCGCGGCGACACGGTTGCGGTGATGCTCGCCAACACGCCGCCCATGCTGGAAGCGCATTACGGCGTTCCGATGACCGGCGGCGTGATCAACACGCTCAACACGCGGCTCGATGCGGCGGCGCTGGCGTTCATCCTCGATCACGGCGAAGCGAAACTGCTGATCACCGATCGCGAATTCGCCGGCGTCATCAAGGAGACGCTGCGGCTCGCGAAAACGAAGCCGCTGGTGGTCGATTACGACGATCTGGAATTTCCGCAAACGGGCGAAATGCTGGGCGACGTCGAATACGAGGACTTCGTCGCCGGCGGCGATCCGGAGTTCGAATGGCGCATGCCGGACGACGAATGGGATGCGGTCTCGCTCAATTACACCAGCGGCACCACCGGCAATCCGAAGGGCGTGGTGTTCCACCATCGCGGCGCGGCACTGATGGGCTACGGCAACATTCTCGCCGCCAACATGCCGCGCCATCCGGTGTATCTGTGGACCCTGCCGATGTTCCATTGCAACGGCTGGTGCTTCCCGTGGTCGCTGTCGGTGGTGGCCGGCACGCATGTCTGTTTGCGCTGGGTGCGCGCCAAGGCGATCTACGATGCGTTGGCCGATCACAAGGTGACGCATCTGTGCGGCGCGCCCATCGTCATGTCGACCTTGATCAACGCGCGCGCCGAGGAGCGGCGCGCGCTGCCGCATACCGTCGAGTTCATCACCGCCGCCGCGCCCCCGCCGGAAGCGGTGCTCGCCGGCATGGCGGACGCCGGATTCAACGTCACGCATGTGTACGGGCTCACCGAAACCTATGGCCCTGCGGTGGTGAACGAGTGGAATGCCGAATGGGAGTCGCTGGAGCGGGGGCTTCGCGCGACGAAGAAAGCGCGCCAGGGCGTGCGCTATCACGCGCTCGATGCGCTCACCGTCATGGATCCGGAAACGATGGAGACGGTGCCGGCGGACGGCGAAACCCTCGGCGAAGTCATGTTCCGCGGCAACATCGTGATGAAGGGTTATCTCAAGAATCCGGCAGCCACACAGGAAGCGTTCGCCGGCGGCTGGTTCCATTCGGGCGACCTCGGAGTGCTGCACCCGGACGGCTACATCCAGCTCAAGGACCGTTCCAAGGACATCATCATCTCGGGCGGCGAGAACATCTCCTCGCTGGAAGTGGAAGATGCGCTGATGAAGCATCCCGCCGTGATGATGGCGGCAGTGGTGGCGCGCCCGGACGAGAAATGGGGCGAGACACCCTGCGCTTTCGTGGAGAAGAAGCCGGGGCACGAAGATGTCACCGCTGAAGACCTGATCGCCTGGTGTCGCGACAACCTCGCGCGCTACAAATGTCCGCGCTATGTTGTCTTCGCCGAAATTCCGAAAACCTCGACCGGCAAGATGCAGAAATTCAAACTGCGCGAACTGGCGAAGACTGCGAGATAACTCTTCGTCGGCAGCCCTGAACGTCGCATTAATTTGAACCGGCCGCGCTGCGTTAGATCGCGACGCGATAGGATTGTTTCCAAGGATTGCGACCTCAAATCCCAGAAAAACAAGCAATGCTTAGCTGATAAAATAGCCTTTCCGAACGATCTCCTCTTATTAATGCACGACGAAACTGCTAAACAATCGGTAATGCAAGGGCCACAATAAGGAGGATGTCATGCAAGGGCGTAAAGAGTGGGGCGGCATCGCGCGCGCCTCGATGTTGATCGGCAGCCTGTCGGCTGCGGCGTTCGTGTTTAGCGCAACCACAACGACGACGGTAGCGCAGCCATCACGGTCAGCCACGGAGGCCGGCACACGAGTTCACAAGACAATTTTCACCATCGCACCGGCGACGCTGCGCACCCGTGCAGATATGGACGCGTATCAAGCGGCGCATCCGAGCCTCGGGCTGCGAAAAGCGGCCCCTCGTCCGCTGATCCCGATGGGCCAGAAGGCATACGAGGCAGCAAAGCGGCAGGCCGCGTTGGCTCCGCTTACGGCCAAGCCAATGCCGTTCGGCGCCCATGTGCCGCCGCCGGTCGCGCCGACAAAGATCGTCAAGCAATTCCTGGGTCCAAAGCAGGCCGATCCCAGCAACGGCTTTTATCCGCCGGACAGCAATGGCGCAATCGGAGGCGGTTACCTGGTCGCGCCGGTCAACGCGACCTTCAACGTTTATAACCGGACGGGGACCGCGCTTTGGAACGTCGATCTGAACGCATTTTTCGGTGCCTCGGTCCAAACCTTTGATCCGCGCGTTCTCTACGATCCGATCTGGAAGCGTTGGGTGGTAGCCGCCGCTGAGTTTGGGACTGCCACCAGCGGCGGATGCTTCTGGCTGGGAATTTCACTGAACGCGAATCCCACCGGAAGCTATTGGCGCTATCACGTGTGCGCACCGTTCGGCAACGGCGCAATATGGGATTACCCCATGCTGGGCATGAGCCAGGATGCCGTCCTGTTCACGGGCAATGATTTCGATGCGAGCGACAACTACTTCGGCGCCCGCATGATCTCGCTCGCCAAGGCTGTTCTCTACAACGGCCAGGGATTCAGCGTCCCGTTGTTCTCATTCCCGACTTCGGCGGGCACGCTGACGCCGCCCATCGTTCGGGACGCCAACGCGAACGCATTCTTCCTCGCAAGAGATGCCGATGCTGCACATCTCGATGTGTACAAGGCCACCAATCTCAGCAATGCGTCCCAGGCGACGGTGGGCCCCGCGGTCCAGATATCAGCGTCGGGGCTCGGTGTGCCGCCAAATGCGCCGCAGCCCGGTACAACGGCGGTTCTGGACACGCTCGATGGGCGTTTCCAGTCACCCAGTTCCCAGTACGGCAATTCGCTCTGGAATGTGCATTCGGGTGCGCTTGGATCATTCCCAGCGCCATTCTACTATCAGATCGACACCGGCGCGAACTCGATCGTCACGAGCGGGGATTTCTTCGTATCGAGCAGCTCGTATGACTTCAACCCGTCGGTTGCCGCCAACACGAGCGACGAAGCGATCTTCACATGGAGCTCGACCGATCCAGCGAACAACCTGAACGCCCAGGTGCGCTTCACCGGACGTCAATCGGGCGATGCTGCGTTCATAGGCCCGGGAACGCTTTTAAAACAGAGCACGGTCGCTTTGACGGGCAATGGAGGCAGCGAGCAGCGTTGGGGCGATTACTCTTCCGTGTTCCTGGATTCGAGCGCACCAACAGCGTGCGGCGGCGTCCCCAATCGCCGTGCCGCGATTTTCAACGAGAACGTGATCAACACGAACCATTGGGGCGTCCAGGTGGGAATCGTGGGCTTCTGCTGATCGGTTCTCGCTCGCGTGATTTCAGGCGCTGAGGGGATTTCCCTCAGCGCCTTTTTTTCGCTCAGGCGGTCAGCAGAATCTTGCCGATGTGTTCGGACTTGTGCATGCGGGCGTGGGCGGCTTGCGCATCGGCCAGCGAGAAGGTGCGGTCGATCACCGGTTTGATTTTGCCGGACTCCAGCAGCGGCCAGACCTCGCGCTGAACCGCGTCGCGGACGGCGCCTTTCTCCACATTGGTGCGAGCGCGCAACGTGGTGGCAAGCAGCGACAGCCGCTTCATCAGCACGGGCCCGAAATTCACCGTCGCCGTCATGCCGCTCTGATAGGCGATGTTGACGATGCGGCCCCACAGCGCCGCGACGGCGATGTTGCGCTGAATGTAGTCGCCGCCGACCATGTCCAGAATGACATCCACGCCGCGCCCGCCGGTTAACTGTTTCACCACCTCCACGAAATCCTCTTCCTGGTAGTTGATGGCGCGTTTCGCACCCAGGCGTTCGCAGGCGGCGCACTTCTCGGCCGTGCCGGCCGTGGTGAAGGCGTCGTGCCCGCGCGCGGCACAGAGCTGGATGGCCGCGGTGCCGATGCCGCTCGACCCGCCATGGATCAGCACACGTTCGCCGGGCGCAAGCCGCGCCGCGTCGAACAGATTGGTCCACACGGTGAAATACACTTCCGGCAGCGCGGCGGCACCCACGAGATCGATGCCCTTCGGCACCGGCAGCACGCATTCCACCGGCGCGGTGCAGTATTCCGCGTAGCCGCCGCCCGCGAGCAGCACGCAAACCTGCTCGCCAACTTTGAAATCAGCCACGCCTTCGCCCAAAGCGGCAATCTCGCCGGAAACCTCCAACCCCAGAACCTCCGAAGCGCCGGGCGGCGGTGGATAGCGCCCTTGCGCCTGTGCGAGGTCGGCGTGGTTCAGGCCCGCGGCTGCGACCTTGATCAGCACCTCGCCGGGTTTCGGCGCCGGCTTCGATGCTTCGTCCAGCACCAGCCGGTAATCGGGGCCAGGGTTTTCGACGCGGATCGCTTTCATGGTTCTGCTTGCGCGCTTGGCAATTTCGCGCTGACATTATCCATAATGGGAGAGCGCACGAAATGCCGATCGATCCGGAGGAACTGAGCCCGCGCATCAAGACGCCGGAATTCGCGCTGGGACAGGATCTGTCGGCCTTCTCCGAGCACGAGCTTGCCGCGCGCATCGCCGCGATGGAAAACGAGATCGCGCGCTGCCGCGACGCGATCAAATCGCGCCAGGCGACGAAGAATGCCGCGGCCGCCTTTTTCAAGCCGTCCTGACATTCGTTGACGCCGCCGTTGCCGGGAAAGCACCCCGGCCGCCCGCCTTAATCGTTAACGCAGAGAAGCGCTTGCCATCGCGCCGCGGCTTGGTAGCGTTCGATCATCGGGTGGAGGCGCGGCATGCCGTTTGCGGAACTGGACGAGAATTCCCTGCGCGGGATGACGATGCAATCGTTTGCCGGATCGGCGCTGTTCGACCGCACCTTCGACGAAGGCATGTCGCTGGTCGAGGAAGCCGCGCGCTATCTCGACGGGCGCGGCAAGGAGGAAGCGCGCGATCTGCCGCGCAAGGCCGCGATGCTCTATGCCGGCGAAAGCCTGCGCGTCACCACCCGCCTGATGCAGGCGGCGAGCTGGCTGCTGGTGCAGCGCGCGGTGCACGAAGGAGATATGCCGGCGGAGGACGCGGCCGACCAGCGCTACCGGCTCGGCTCGAAGGAAATCTGCTTCGGCAGCCGCGCCGAGGAGGCCGAAAATCTGCCGAAGGCGTTGCAGGACCTGCTGGCAAGAAGCGAAAGCCTCTACCGCCGCATCGCGCGCCTCGAGGAAGTCCTCACCAGCCCCGGCGAGGCGGCCGGCGTGCGGACGCAATTCGAGCGCCTGGAGCAGGCGTTCGGGCAATGACCTCCACGCAAGGCAGGCGTCAGGTCTTCACGTAATCCTTGAAGCGCTTGTTGAAGCGGGTGAGCCGTCCGCCACGGTCCACCAGATGCTGCTGCCCGCCGGTCCAGGCCGGATGGGTGGAGGGATCGATGTCCAAGGTGAGCTTGCCGCCCGGCTCGCCCCAGGTAGTGCGGGTGCGGTAGCTGGTGCCGTCGTTCAACACCACGTCCACGAAATGATAGTCGGGGTGAATGCCCTTTTTCATGGCTGAAATTCCCGTAAGCGCGCGGAAGGCGGCGCTTATAGGGGAACCCGGAGGGTGAGGCAAGCCGCGCGGCGATAGGCCCTGTTCGCCGGGCGCGGCCGGCGCACTATATGTCTGCCGAGGCGAAGGGCGTTACCGTGTCCCAATCCGGCGAAGAGTTTGCAAACGAAGTGGCGCGGGTGGCCGCGGGGCGCGGCAAGGCGCGCTCGCTGAAGCCGCTGCGGTCCTTGATGCCGTTCCTGCGCCCTTACCGCGGCGCCATTGCCGTGGCCCTCTTCGCGCTCGTCTGCTCCTCGACGGCGAGCCTGCTCATCCCGCCGGCGGTCCGAGGCATGATCGATCACGGCTTCAACCGGGCCATGGCCGCGAAGATAGACGCGTATTTCCTGCCCCTGATCGCCATCGCCGGCGCCTTGGCGGTCTTCACCGCCATCCGGTTCTATTTCGTCACCTGGCTGGGCGAGCGGGTGATCGCCGACATCCGCAAGGCGGTGTTCAGCCACGTCATCGGACTGACACCGGAATTCTTCGAGGTAACCCGAACGGGCGAAGTGCTGTCGCGGCTGACCGCGGATACCACCCTCATCCAAACCGTGATCGGCTC
>DIZC01000045.1:903-36278 GCA_002429315.1 Alphaproteobacteria bacterium UBA6038 | reverse complement strand
TGCTCTTCGTCACCAGCGCGAAACTGACTTCCATCGTTCTCGCAATCGTCGTCGTCGTGGTCCTGCCGCTGATCCTGTTCGGCCGCTGGATCCGCTCGCTGAGCCGGCGCACCCAGGACCGCATCGCCGACACCAGCGCGCGCGCCTCCGAGGTGCTGAATGCGGTGCAGACGGTGCAGGCCTTCACGCACGAAACCTACGAGCGGGCGCAATTCGGGCGCGCGGTGGAGAAATCGTTCGAGGTCGCCGTGCTGCGCACCCGGGCGCGCGCCGCGATGACGGCGTTTGCCATTGCCGCGGTCGCCTCCTGCATCGTCGGCGTATTCTGGATGGGCGCGCACGACGTGGTGGCGGGACGGATGACCGGCGGACTGCTGATGCAGTTTGCCCTCTATGCGATCATCTTCGTGACCGGCATGGGCGCATTGTCGGAAACCTGGGGCGATATCCAGCGCGCCGCCGGCGCCGCCGAACGGTTGAGCGAATTGCTGGAGACCAAGCCCGCGATCTCCGCGCCCGCAGATCCGCTGCGGCTGCCGGAATCGGCGCGCGGCCGGATCGAACTGAAGGATGTGGTGTTCCATTATCCGACGCGGCCCGATCAGGCGGCGCTCAACGAATTGTCGCTGGAAGTCAGGTCCGGCGAAGCCGTGGCGCTGGTGGGACCTTCCGGCGCCGGCAAATCCACCGTGTTCCAGCTGCTGCTGCGCTTCTATGCGCCGCAAGCCGGCGCCATCCTGTTCGACGGACTCGATATGGCCCGGCTCGATCCCGCCGAGCTGCGGCGGCACATCGCGCTGGTGGCGCAGGATCCCGTCATCTTCTCCGGCACCATCGCCGACAACATTCGCTACGGCCGGCCGGAGGCAAATTCGGCCGAGGTGCGTCGGGCGGCGGAAGCCGCCGCCGCGGCCGAGTTCATCGAGGATTTGCCGGCCGGCTACGACACGCCTATCGGCGAGCGGGGCGTGAACCTTTCCGGTGGCCAGCGCCAGCGGCTGGCGATCGCCCGCGCCATCCTGCGGGACGCGCCGCTGCTGCTGCTCGACGAAGCCACCTCGGCGCTCGATGCGGAAAACGAGCGGCTGGTGCAGACCGGCCTGAACAATCTGATGGCCGGGCGCACCACGATCGTCATTGCCCATCGCCTCGCCACCATCCAGCGCCTCAAGCGGATCCTGGTGATGGATCAGGGCCGCATTGTCGCCGAAGGCAGCCATGCCGAGCTGGTCGCGGGCGGCGGCCTGTATGCCCGCCTGGCCGACCTGCAGTTCAGCCAGGGGTTGGCGCTGGCCGGCTGAAGACATCCAACCGCCGGGAGCTTGTCTCGACCCGGAGCATCAATGTCGCTGGCAACGCTCGGGGCGGCTCAGAATTTCTGCGAGAACGTGAGCGCGACGGTGCGCGGCCGCGACGGCAGGATATAGGTCTCGTAGCCGCACGTGCTGGGATTGCACTGCGGAAAGCGTCCCTGCTCCGCGGTCGCATCGAAGACATTGAGCAGCGCGAGGTCCAGCGACCAGTTGTCATGGCCGATTCCGGTCGACAGATCGACAGTGGTCGAACCGCGGACCTTGCCAAGCAACTCACGCACGGGCACCGGCGGATCGACGGAATGGTCGAGCTTTCGCAGATCGGCCCACCGGCCGCTCACGTACACGGCCGAGCCCTGCACGTGCGCATCCAGTCCAGCGACGGTGAATTCGTATCGTGCCGTTCCGTTCAACTTCCATTTCGGCGTGATCGGCAGCTGCGTGCCTGCGGGCGAGTCCGCCTCGGCGGCCGTGCAAGTTTTGACCAGCGCCAGGTCGGAGCAGTAGTTGGTCATCAGATCGGCTTCGGTAAAGGCTCCAGACCCAGACAGCGTCAGGTTGTCGATGGGCAGCCACGACACCTCAGCCTCTGCGCCGCGCGAGCGGGCGTTACCGGCATTGGCGATGATGGTGACCGATTGCGGCCCGAGGAACGGAAACTGGAACTTGTTCCAGTTCTCCCAGAAGAAATCGCCGTTGAACCTCAGCCGGTTGTCGTACCAGCTCGTCTTCCAGCCGACTTCGTAATTGTCCAGCGAATCGGCCGCATAGGACGGCGGAACGCCTGGGATGTCGATGCGGCGATTGACGCCCGGCGGACGGAAGCCGGTCGAATAGGTGACGTAGACCATGCGGTCGTCGTCGATCTGCCAGGTGAGATTCAGCTTGTGGGTCTCACCGCTCTGGCGGACGCGAATATTCAGATCCGTGCATGGGCCGTTGTCGACCAGCGGGAACGGCAGGAAGCATTTCGCTTCGCCCGTCTTGCTGCTGAACCCGGCGGCAAATCCGAAGAAGCCCTGCAGCGAATTGTCCGCCTTGAACAGGCGGATTCCGCCGGTCAAGGTCAGATTGGGCAGGATGTCGAACGAAGCCTCGCCGAACAGCGCGTAGTCGCGATCCACGCGGTACTGATCGGTCAGCCAGATGGTGTGCGGCCACCCGGTGACGGTCTCGCTGTCCGCGATGTCGCCCACCACCTTGTAGTCCTGAAGAATGAAATGCGTCTGCCGCTCGTAGAATGCGCCGGCGACGAACCGCAGGCGCTGGTCCTTGTCGGACGACACGCGCAATTCGTGGCTCTGCTTGGTGAACGCGTCCTTGCCGACGATGTATTGCGACGGATCGACCAGATTGCCGAAATTGTCGTAGAAGTACGCGCCCGAGCCGTTGAGCGTGTCGTACCAGAACGAATAGTCGGTGTAGTCCGCTTCCTCGTGAATAATGCGGTGCATATAGCCGCCGGAATACAGCACGTTGAGATCGCCGACCTTGCCCTGGATGGTCAGCGCCGCCTGATACCAATTGTCCTTCGTGAACTCCGGCAGGAAGTGCGTCACTTCCAGATATCCGACGCTCGGATCGTAGCCGAAGAAGCCGTCGGACTTCTCCCACTGGGCCACGACCATGGGGGTGATCGTCCAGTTGTTGTCGAGATCGATTCCCAGCGCGGCGCGCGCGCCGACCTTGTCGACGGTGTTGTAGTCCTTCTTCACCCGATTGGCGTTGTCGATGGTGATGCCGGACGTCGGATAGGTGCGCGTGCCGTGCACGTTGTCGATGTAGCCGGCATCGTGCTCGTCCCACGCGACCAGGCGAACCGCGATATTGTCCGTCAGCGGCTCGTTGATGTAGCCGTCCACGATGTAGCCAAGGCCGCCATGATCGACGGCGTTGCCCTCAACGCTGTAGCCGGCGGTGAAGGCGGTGGGGTCCGGCTTGTTGGTGATGATGCGGATGACGCCCGATTCCGCGCTGGCGCCGTAAAGCGTGCCTTGCGGGCCGGACAGCGCCTCAACCCGCTCGATGTCGTAGGTGGGCACGTCCAGGGTGCCGCCGATGGTGGTGATCGGCTGCTCGTCCAGATAGACGCCGACCGTCGGCAACGGGCCGGAGTGATTGCCGTTCTGGTCGCTGGTGATGCCGCGCATCGTGATGTTGGCGAAGCCCGGACCGCCGCCGCTGCCCTGCCCGCTGACCGAGAAGGTGACGCTCGGCATGTAGGCCTGGAAATCGTTGAAATTGGTGAGGTGCAGTTCCTCCAGCTTGGCGGTCGTGATCGCCTGCACGTTCATCGGGACCTTCTGCAGGTTCTCCTCGCGTTTCTGCGCCGTGACGATGACGGTTTCCAGGCCGCCGCTCGGCTCGCCGGCGGCGATCGCCACGGGAATTCCCGACAGCATGGTGGAGGCCAGCAGCATCGGCCCCAGAAGCGGGCGCCGACGCCCGCGCTCGCTCGACGGATTTTGCGCCATGACATCCCCCCTGCGCGTTCCCGATTGCGCGCCACAGATTCCGACTCGCAAAGTCAAACCGGACGGCCCAAGCCCGTCAATGACAGTTTGGCAACACGAACCGACAATTCGGCCGTCAGGCGGCTGGCGCGCCGGGATAGGAGTCCAAAAACGGGCCTAGAGCCGCCTTCAGCTCGCCGAGCCAGGGTTCGAACCGCTTCCACTGCTCCAGGCCTTCGGCAAAAATCGGCTGACGCACCTGCTCGGAACTGGCGGTCCGGACCGCGCGCTCGTTTTCATAAAAGCGCAGGCAGTCGGGCTCGAACGGCAACCCGCAATGATCGAGCAGCCGCCGGATTTCGCGCTCGGGGTCCTCGATGAGCCGTTCATAGATCACGCGGTGGATTCGGCCCGGCAGCACGGAATCGAAATGCGCCATCAGCGCGACGTAGTCCCGGTAATAGCGCGCGCAATCGTCAAGGCCATAGGAGAAGCCCTGGCCGCGGGCGAAGAGCTGCTTGTAATTCGAGAAGCAGCAGGCAAGCGGATGGCGTCGCGCATCGACGATCTTCGCGTTGGGCAGGATGAGATGAATGAAGCCGACATTCGTCCAGTTGTTGGGCATCTTGTCGACGAAGAACGGGCGCGCGAGTTTGCGCTGGATGCGGGTGCGCGAGAGATATTCTTCCCCCAATTCCCGGCAGTCCGCCGCCGACAGCGATTGCAGGCTCGCGGGATAGGCGGGATTGTCCTGCTCCTTGCGGCGGCCAAAGCGTTTCGCCAGGCTGATGATGTCGGGCAGTTCCATTGTCCCCTCGACGGCGAAATGGCTGGCGAGGATTTGCTCCAGCAAGGTGGACCCGGCGCGCGTCAAGCCCACGATGAAGATGGGATCGGGCGCCGGATTGCCCCACCCGGCGCGCTCTGCAAAGAATTGCTTGTCGAACAGGGCCTTTGAGCGCGCCACCAGCCCGGTGATCTCATCGGCATCGTAGCGCATCGCCTGCCGCCGAAGCGCGTTGCCGCGTTCGTATTCCGCGAACGACTCCGCGTAGTCCTGCGCATCTTCGAGCGCCTTGCCGAGCGCAAAGTGGAGGTGGACGCGATCTTCCTCCCCGAGATCGCCATGACGCAGCTGCGCACGCATCGATTGCGCGTCGGCGGCGGCGAAGCGGAAGGTTTTCAGATTGGCGAGGCTCCAGTAAGCCTCTCCCAGGCTGGGCAGCAGCGCGATGCTCTTGCGGTAAGCGGCGATCGCGGCATCGGTGCGGCCGACGGTCTTCAGCGCGTGCCCATAGCTCATCCAGGCCTTGGGCTGCGCGGGGTGCTCCTTGAGCAAAGATTCATAGCAGGCAATTGCCTGGTTATATTCGCCGATACGTCCCAGCACCGCGGCCTTCAGGCCGCGATAGCCAGGGTTTCGCGGGTCGCGCTTCAGCAGCGCCTCGATTTCCGCCAGCGCCTGCGATGGCTTGTTCTGCCGGTGCAGCACGACGGCATAATTGTGCCGCGCCTCGATGAATCCTGGCGCCAGATCCAGGCAACGCGCCAGCAGTTTCTCGGCGTCTTCCAGCCGGCCGAGCCGGATGCCGGTTTCCGCCAGCATCCGGATCGCGCCGACATCGGTGGGGTGCTCCTTCAGAAAGGCGCGCAGCAGCCCTTCGGCGATGGCCAGCTTGTTGTCGCACAGCGCCGCGGCGGCCTTGAGCAGCTGCGGATTTCTCACCGACGCCTGGATGTGCCGTGCGTACGCCTCGTCGGCGCCGCCATCGTCGCCTGCCAGAACCAGTTGATCGCCTAGCGCACGCCAGGCGTGCGGATGGCGCGGATCGAGGCGCACCGCGCGCCGCAGCGCCGCGATCGCGTCTCTGCTGTTGCCCAGATTGCCAAGCGCCACGCCAAGCTCGAATTGCACGGCGGCAGATCTCGGCTGCGCCCGCGCCAGAGCGCCGAGCACCTCGCTTGCCTCTGTCGTCTTTCCCTGCAGACGCAAGGCAACGCCGAACACCCGCAACGCTTCGGGATGGTGCGGGGCGACTTTCAGGATCTCGCGCGCCTGCGCCTCGGCCAGCGCAGGATCGGTCGCAAGCAGCCGCGCGGCGTGAGCAAGCGCGGTTGCCAAGCTTCCCGTCGGCTGCAGCGTGGATTGACTCATGATCGCGTCGCAAAAGCCGCCCGATCAGAGGGCGCGCGGCGCAACCCTGTCAACCCGCGGGGGCTTGTGCTGACCGCGCCGGCACCAGCTGCGAGATGGCTACCGCAATGATGAACGTCACCAGCAGCGCCACGACAATGATGGCTCCGGTTGGCCAATCGTACAATGCCGAAGCGATCAGACCGAGGACGTAGCCGGCAATGCCAGTAAAATAGCCAACCGCAAGCTGCCAGCGTTCGGGAAAGCGGCGCGCGGCGAGCGCTGGAATGATCAGGCTGGCGAACACCAGATAGATGCCTACCAACTGCACCGATTGCGTGACCACCAGCGCGAACACCACATAGAAGCCGATTAGCCCCAAACGCGCGCGCATGCCGAACCACAGCGCCAGCAGCACCGCATAGAGAATCGCGATGGGGATCAGGCTCTTCAGCGATACCCACAGAATCTGTCCGACCAGCAGATCCTTCAGATGCTCGCCGCCATGCGGGTTGTTGGCGAGTATGAGAAGCTCCACGCATGCCGCGACCACGAACAACACGCCGATCAGCGCTTCCTGCACTTCCGGCCATTTCTTTTCGGTCCAGGTGAGCATCAACGCGCCCACGAGCGCGGCTATCACCGCGGCGGCCTGCACGCGCCAGCCCTGCGGCTCGAAGCCAAGCGCATCCGCCACGGTCACACCCAGCCCCGCCACCTGCGCGATCGCGAGATCGATGAAGACGATGCCGCGGTTCAACACCTGCTGGCCGAGTGGCACGTGCGTCGCAAGCACCAGCAATCCCGCGAGGAACGCCGGAATGAGGATTCCAATTTCGATGTTGCCGAGACTCATTTCTTCAGGCCTCCGAGCAGGCGGCGGATGGTGTCGTCGTAGAGGCCGAAGAGGTCTTTTGCCGCATCGGTGCCGCCGACGGTGAACGGCAGCACGATGGCGGGAATGCCGGCTTTTTCGCTGATGAACTCCGATGGCCGGTCGTCTTCGTAGGCCGCGCGGATGACGAATTTCGCCGGTTGCGCCTGCAGCTTCTGCAGCACTTCCGCGAGATAGCCGCTGGAAGGGGGGACGCCCGGCTTGGGCTCTAGCGGCACCACCTCGCGCAGACCAAGCCAGTTCTCCATGTAGATCCAGGCATGATGCTGCACGGCGATGGGCGTGCCTTTCAGCGGCGCGGCTTCCGCCGTCCATTTCGCGATGGCGGCGCTGAAACGCTTCTCGAAATCTGCGGCGCGCGACTGGTAATACGCGGCATTGCCGGGATCGAGCTGCGCGAAGCGCTGCGCCAGCGCCTTCGATACGGTGAGGATCATGCGCGGGTCGGTCTGGATGTGCGGATTGCCGGCGGCGTGAATGTCGCCCTGCGCGCGGTCGAGCGCGGTCGGCTGCTCGAGCAGGTGCACATAGCGCGTGGCATCGAAGGCGCCGGGCTGGCCCGGGGCGATCTTCGAATTGTTGGATTGCTGGATGATCATCGGCAGCCAGCCGATCTCCAGTTCCGCGCCTTCGCAAACCGTGACGTCGGCGGTGCGCGCTTTTGCGATCAGGCTGGGCCGCGCCTGAATCTGGTGCGGGTCCTGCGCGCCGGTGGTGGCGGTATACACCGACACCTTGTCGCCGCCGAGTTCGGTCGAGAGCGCGCCCCATTCCGGCTCACAGGCGAACACGCTCAGGTTTGCGTAAGCAGGGGTTGCCGCGAATGCCGCAAACAGCGCGGCGCCGATCAGAAATCTACGCATGGTGGTTCTCCTTCAGTAGCGGTGGGCACCGTGCGGCCCGTAGATGACGGTGTATTGCAGCAGCAGTTCGTCGTTGGATTTCAGCCCCGCATCGTCGTGCGTGTACTGCAGGCGGAGACGACCGAACTCAGAGGTGTCATATTCGAGCAGCGCGGTTTCGGCGCGCGGGCTGTGGCCGAAATCGTCCAGCGCGGTTCCGGCGAGCAGCGGGCTGACACCCGATGCATTCACCTGCGCATATCTTATTCCCGCGCTCCATTGCGGCATGAACTGATAGACGCCCTGCACGTAGAAGCCATTGCGAGTCTGCGAAATGG
The DNA here is from genome assembly GCA_002429315.1 of Alphaproteobacteria bacterium UBA6038. Lineage (GTDB taxonomy): Bacteria > Pseudomonadota > Alphaproteobacteria > Micropepsales > Micropepsaceae > Rhizomicrobium. The sequence continues at coordinate 28,303 of DIZC01000045.1, read as the reverse complement.
GAACGGAATCGAAGATACCTCTTTCGCGCCCGTAGAAACCTTCGCCGGAAAGAATGAGGTTGCGCACGGTGGGATTTCCGCCGGGCGCCCATTTGTAGACAAGGCTTAGAATTCCAAGATCATCATTGCCGGTGAAGTGGTCGACAGCCGAGAATAGCGGGTCATCGGTGGTGCGGTCATCGGCGCTGGAGTGCAAATAGGACAGCGCGGCCAGCCACGAGCTGCTTTCGTTGATATCGTCGCCCGTGTGAACGAAGGCGGTTTCCGTACCGACGCCATTGTGCGCGGCGCCCGCGGCCGGGTAGGAATCGCCACGGAAAGCTTCGGCGCCGAATTCCAGGAAAATATCGGTGGGCGCAAGCCAGCGCACCTGGATACCGTCATCGCCGTACTGCGATCCGAGAAACGCGCGGTAGGGCAGCGGCGCATCCGAGAACGACCAGTCATGCGCGTGACGTTCGTTGATGTAGCCGATGCCGGAGAGGAAGCGGCCCGCTTTCACCGTGAAGCCGCTGCCCAGATCTTTGGTGGTGATGTAGGCCTCTTCCACATTGGGGTTGTTCGCGTCGTCGAACGAGATATCGAGAAACCCCGCCAGCTGCGGATCGATGTTGGCGGCAAACGAGATTTCGGATTCGCCCAGCGAAAAGCCGCGCGGCGGCAGGCCCGCTTCATCTCCCAGCGCGAAGCCGGCCATTTGCGGATTCTTCGTGTCGTGCGAGGCGGCGAGATAGAATCCGTTCAGTACCGCGGCAATGCCGGGATTGAAGGCGTTCTGGGATGTGGGCGGTGTTGGCGGCGGTGCGGGCGATTGCTCCGGGATAGGCGCAGATGCCGCTGACAGATCGGCAGGCGCAGGTGGCGCTGCTGCTTGTGCAATCTGCTCGGGTGCCGGAGGCCGCGCCGCGGCGACAGCCTGATGTTTGCTCGCCGCTTGTGCCACGCTGCGCGCCGCCTTGGCGTCGCGTTCCGCCTTGGCAAGCCGCGTTTCCAGGCTTTTGATCTTTGCTTCGTACTCGTGCTGCATCGCGTTCAGCTGCTTATGGATCGCCGCAAGATCGGCTGTCTCGTCGGCCGATGCCGGGCCAATCGGGACTCCCGCGGATGCCGTGACAAGCGCAGCAAGAATCGATTCTCGTATCATCGAAAGCTCCAGACGAATGGATTGCGCCCACGCGCGAACTCACGGGCGTAGGCGAACGTCACTTGGGGGAATCGTCAGGAGTGCGGCGGGCCGCGGCTTTGCCAATTGTGCGACGGCGTCTCGCGGGACGAGAGAATTGCCGTCGCAAGCGGCAGCATGGAAATGGCGGCAGTGGGAAGAAGAAACGCCGCGGCCACCGGGGTCACGAAATGCCCGGCGTAACCCACCGCCTGGCAGAGCGGGCATTTGGCCGGATTATCGTCGCCCGGCGCCTTGCCCTTCGGCGCGGTGCGCTGATGGATTTTGAGCGTGGGACCGCTCGCGTTGGCGAGCAAACCGGCGCCGCTGTGTTCGGCTGAAATCGCCGGCGGCGCCAGGTGAATGTGCGTCTGCGTCAGGTAGCTTTGCAAAGCGAACGCGATGAGCGCCAGGCCGGCGACAAGCAAGCGCCAACCGCCGCTGCTCGCGGGCCTGCGCTGCACCGTTGCCATCCTGCGCCGTTTCAGGGCTTCCACCCAATTGCCGTTCGCGACGCGCAACCTATCGCGCGGCCACCCGCCGGTCACGTGCCAAATGCGTGAGGAGCTGGACGCTCTGCGGGGTCCCGTTCCCAATCGCGGCCCGCAGAGCATTGGTGTATTCTGGGCCGATGGTTGCCACTGCGGAAACAACCGCTGCCCCGGCGGAAAACGGGAGTGCTGCCGAGCAGACGGCTCTCGGTAAGCGGCTTCTGACCGGCGACGGCGTTCCACTGGAGCCGCAGCGGGGGGCGGCGCTGATCGCTTCGGCGGCGGCGAACGGCGATGCCGAAGCCGCGGCGCTGGCCGCGGTCCTGATCGCGTTGGGTGCGCAGTCTGCCGTCGACTGGACCAAGGCCCTCGAATATCTGCAGCAGGCCGCCGAAAGCGGCTGGCACCCGGCGCAACGCCAACTGATTGTGCTATCCGGCGAAGCGGAGCTGGAGGAACGGGCGCAATTTTCCGCGCCGCCCGAGACCTGGGGGCGTCTCCGCCGCAGCATCGACATTTCGGCATGGCTCACGGTGCCGCCGCCGCGCGAGATTTCCGGGACGCCGCGGATTGCGCTGCACGAATCGTTTCTTGCGCCGCGGATCTGCAAATGGCTGATCGCGCGCGCCACGCCAGGGCTGTCGCGCTCGCAGGTGTTTGCGCCTAGCGGCATGGCGTCGGTCGCCGATGCGCGCACCAACAGCGCCTTCGAATTCGGTCTTCTGTCGCTCGACCTCGTCCTGCTGCTGACGCGCGCGCGCATTGCTGCGGCGGCAGGTTTTGCGCCGCACGCGCTCGAACATACCAACGTGCTGCATTACGCGGCCGGACAGCGGTTCAGCCGCCACTACGATTTCCTCGATCCGGCGTTGCCGGGACTCCAGCAGGAGATCGCCGCACGCGGCCAGCGGGTCGGCAGCTTTCTCGTCTACCTCAACGACGATTATTCCGGCGCCGAGACCGAATTCTCGCTGCTCGACCGGCGATTACGCTGCCCCACCGGCGGCGCGCTGTCGTTCCGGAACGTCGAGCCGTCCGGCGCGCCCGACCGCGCGACGCTGCATGCCGGATTGCCGCCGGCCTCCGGCGAGAAGTGGCTCCTGTCGCAGTGGATTCGCGACCGCTCCGGCTAAACGGTCGCGTCCATTTTGCCGGTGGCGAGCCAGTGCGCGCATTCCGGCCCGAGTTCGGCTAGCGCGCGCGACTCATAAGCCGCGATATCCTCCCGGGTGAGCAGATCGCGCCAGCGCCCATTGGTGCCCTGGTTGATGAAACTCTCCGCCCCACCCTCGAAAATGGCTCCGCCGAGCGGCGCCGTCTGCCGCGCATGTGCCTTCATATAGGCAAAGGTGCAGTGCTCTTCGATCTTCGGCCAGTCGGCCGCTGGCACATCGATGTCGAGGAAGCGCGCGATGCGCCGCAGCTCGCCGGACAGGTCCGCTTTCAGATTCGCAAAATGCACCAACAGCACATTGGGCAGGTCGCGCACCGCCCACCAGCTGCGCACGTTTTCCCAGATCGGCCAGAAGGGGTAGCCGTCGCGCTCCAGCCAGCGGCGGAAATACGGCACGACGTCGAGGTCCACGCGCCCGATCGGCTCGCCGACCAGACCGGGCGTGTCGTTCATCACGGCATACCATTGGTCGTTCGCCTTCAGGTGGTGGTTGTACAGGCTCCACAGCACGTCGCGTCCGTCGCGCGCCACGTAGATGTATTTGAGCTCCGGGCGGAACACCAACGCCTCCACCGGCAGATGCGTCTTGATGAAGCGGCGATGGGTCTGCGCTTCCAGGCCGGCAAACTTCACCTCCTTCGGCGGCACGCGCAGATCGAGCCACGGCGACAATTGCGACACGGCGATGTTCTCCGCGCCGCGGAAGATGAGCTGTCCCACGATCTGCTGCATCCAGGTGGTGCCGGACTTGCCGTAGGTGGCGATGACGATGTCGTCGTCGCGAAACGCAAAGTCGTTCCACACGGTGGAATCGAAATGATGGTTGTGCATCTCCCGCGTCTTGCGTGGCCAGCCGATCTGCGTGTCCATGATGCTCCCTTCGCGCGCGCTTAAGCGCGTCATACGCCCGCGCGGATTTAGCGGATCAGGCGGCGAGCGAAAAGACCTTGGCGAAGTTCCCCGAGTAGAACCGATCCCGCGCCGGTTCGTCGATTTCCGCCAGCGTGGCATTGAAGCGCCCGAGCGGATTGCGGCCGCCTTCCACGTGGGGGTAGTCGCTGGAGAACAGGTACAGCCGGCTGTCGGAGGCGCGGATCAGCTCGCCCACGTCCTCGTACGGATACGGCGTGAACGCCATGTGCTCGACGATCTGCTCCGAGGGCCTGCGCTTCAGCGCCGCAAGCTCCGGCTCCGACTTGCGCCAGATCTCTGCCACCCAATCGAGACGCTTGATCATCGACGGTACATAGCCTGCGCCTAGCTCGATGGCGCCGCCGCGCAATTGCGGATGCCGCTCGAACACGCCGTCCAGGACCATGCAGCCGACGAAGGTTTCCACATTGTGGTGCAGCGAGGTCATGTCCTTGCCGCGCACATTCTCGCCGCCGCCCAGCCAATCGGTGGGGACGGGACGGCCGGTGTTCATCCACGCCTTGTCGATCTGCAGCGGATGTCCGCCGACATGCAGCAGGAACGGCACCCGTGCGTCCGCCAGCCGCGCCCAGATTGGATCGAGATCGTTGTGTCCGGGCGAACGGCCGCCGCAGGGCCGGTGCGGCACCCACATGGCTTTCAGTCCGAGTTCCAGCGCATAGTCCAGTTCGGCAATGGTCAGCCCGGGATCGTCCAGCGGCAAGAGCGCGACGCCCATCAGTCGCGGATCGCGCGAACAGAATTCGGCCATGGCGCGGTTGTGCGCCCGCGCCGCCGCATAGCGAATGTCCAATGGGCGGTTCTCATAGAAGGCGATGCCTTCCGAAAAGGTCGCGAACACCAGCTGGCGCGAGAAGCCCAGCATGTCGAGCGCAGTGGAGCGCTCCTGCGCATTGAACGCGCCGAGCGCGAAGTACCCTTTTGGGCCGGAGATCATCTGGTCGCCGAGAGCGACGAGTTCCGCCACCTTTTCCGGCGCATGTGCCTTGCGCGTCATCGCCGCCTCGAGGCCGCCATAGGAGCGGCCGCCCGGCGCATAGGAAATCTTCGGCAGGCGCTCGCGCATGTCCGGATCGGCAAATTCGGTGAGGAAGTCCGGCAGCTCCATGATGTGACTGTCGGCGTCGTAATAGGTGCGGCCATGGGCGTAGGTCATGCAGCTCTCCGAGAGCGTCCGCGCGAATTGCGGTCCGCTGCGGAGGATACGGCATTCGCGCCGCCGGCGGCAATTGTGCGCTCTCCACCGCTCCCACATAGTGCAGCGTCGACTCCGGGACGGGAATGACTCGCTGGCTCATATGGGGCGGAGTGGCGCTGGCGGCCGCGCTCGTGCTTTGGCTGGCGCCGCCGGTGTACGTCTGGCTCGCGTCGGAGGCGGTGATTGGCCAGCGCTACACCCTGCCGCGCAGCCTGGTCCAGGCGGACTCCACGCGCGAAGGCCTCGTGCGCGGCGCCCGCCTGGTGCGGCTGGCCGGCTGCACCGGCTGTCACGGCCCCAACCTCGCGGGAAAGCGTCTGCGCGACCCGTTTCCCCTCTACGCCAGCAATCTGCGCGCACTGGCAACGGTGTACGCCGACGAAGATTTCGATCGCGCCATCCGGCGCGGCTTGCGCCCTGACGCGAGCAGCCTGTGGGTCATGCCATCGGAGGCCTATGTTTACGTGCGCGACGCCGACATCGCCGCCATCCTGGGCTACCTGCGCGCGCTACCGCCGCAGGGCCGGATCACCCCGCCGCCGGCGTTCACGCGCGCGGAGCGGTGGGCGATCGTGCGCGGCGACCTGCAGCCAGTCGCCGACCTCGCGCTGACGCAGATGCCCGCAATCGGCCTCGGGCCTCATTATGATGGCGGCCGCTACATTGCGATGCTTGCTTGCGGCGTCTGCCACGGCACCGACCTCGCGGGCTCGCAAGAGGCGCCCGACCTGAACGTCATCGCGCGCTACACCCGGCACGCCTTCTTCGATCTCCTGCGCAAGGGATGGGGCGCGCACGGACGCCGGCTGAAAGCGATGGGGCCGCTCGCGAAGCAGCGGTTCCACATCCTGCAGGATTGGGAGATCGATCCGCTGTACGCCTATCTGACGGCGCGCGCCAAGGCACCGACGCTCGATCAGATTTCCGGCGCCATTCGATGAGGCTTCACGCAAACGCCCGCGGCAACTTCTGACCCGGGGCAAGGAATGCTTCCAGACCGTACGCGTGATCGATGTGACCGTGGGTGTAGATGGCCGTGTGGATGGGCGCGCTTGTCTTCTGCCGCAGCATGGCGGCCAGCATCGGTGCGAACTGCCTGGTGCCCGTATCGACCAGCACGATGCCGTCGTCCGTCTCGAAGCCGGTGACGCCCGAGAACTGCGACTGAAACCAGGTGCGTTCTGTCGCTTGCACCGGCCCGCCGGTCCAGAAGAATTTCGCTTCCTCCGGAGTCTTGCCCCGCATGGCGGCGAATTTCGCGGCCGGATTCTGCGCCATCGGCTTGCCTTTTCGTCTGCAGCGGCGCCCATGCTAGTGCGTGGCGCATTCGCTGCCCAAGGAAATCATGCCCGCGCACCCGATCATCCGATTGAAGCCGCGCGAAGGACGGCGGGCGCTTGCCGGCGCGCCGTGGATCTTCTCCAACGAGATCGTCATGGACGCGCGGACGAAGGCGCTGGCGCCCGGGACGCTTGTCAATGTGCTGCCCGAGCGCGGAGAGCCGCTGGGCACCGGCTATTTCAATCCGAAGAGCCTGATCGCGGTGCGGTTGCTCGATTCTGTTCCGGATGCAGAAATCGGCGATGCGTTCTTCGCCTCGCATTTCGCCCGCGCGCTGGCGCGCCGCGCCGCGTTCTTCTCGGAGCATTTCTACCGGCTGGTCCACGCCGAGGGCGACGGGCTGCCGGGTCTTACCATCGACCGGTTTGACGATCTGTGCGTGGTCCAGATCACCACCGCCGGCATGGAAGCGCTGAGCCGGCCAATTCTGGCGGCGCTCAACGAAGTGGTCGCCCCCAAGCACGTCATCCTGCGCAACGACACGCCGTCGCGAGCGCTCGAAGGGTTGGAGCCGTATGTGCGCGCGGCGCGCGGCGAGATGCCGGCGCGCCTGGCCGTAGCCGAAAACGGGGCCCGCTACTTTGCCGATCCGTCCGGCGGCCAGAAGACCGGCTGGTACTACGACCAGCGCGACAACCGCGCGTTCATCGCGAAACTGGCGCCGGGCCGCACGGTGCTGGACTGCTATTGCTACACAGGCGGCTTTGCGATCCTCGGCGCAAAATTCGGCGCGCCCGAAGTGGTCGGTGTCGATTCATCGGTGCCGGCGCTGGCGCTGGCGCAAGAGGCCGCAGCGTCGAACGGCATCGCGCCGCGCTGCAAATTCGTGAAGGCGGAGGTGTTCGAGGAGTTGGAACGGCTCGCCGCGGCCGGCGAAACTTTCGACATCGTCATTGCCGATCCGCCGCCGTTCGTGAAATCGCGCAAGGATCTGGAGGCAGGCGCCCGCGCCTATCGCAAGCTGGCGCGGCTGGCGGCCTCGGTCACCGCCGCGAACGGCTACCTGTTGCTCGCCTCCTGCTCGCACAACATGCCGCGCGAGCGGTTCGAGCAGGAATGCGCCATCGGCCTGGCGCGCGCCGGCCGCCGCGGCGCGATGATCCGCGAGGCCGGCGCCGGGCCGGATCATCCCATCCACCCAATGCTGCCGGAAACCGCGTACTTGAAGACGCTGCTGTATGCGGTGGACTAGGGCGGGCTACAGGGCTGACCTGCACGAATTCTTATCCTCCCCCGCTTGCGCGGGAGGTGGATCGCCGCGCAGCGGCGAGACGGTAGGGGGCCGTACGCAATTCCCCCCTCCGCCTCCCCCGTAAACGGGGGAGGATACTCGGGCGGACATCTCCTTGGAGCGGATTAAATCGCCACCTGCGCGCCCAGCTCGACAACGCGATTGGCCGGCAGGCAGAAGAATTTCGCCGGCGAAAGCGCGTTCGACGCAAGCCACATATAGAGTGCGATACGCCAGCGCGGCAGCGTCGGCTTCGAGGATGGCACCAGCGTTTCCCGGCCCAGAAAGAAGGTGGACGTGTCCACATCAAGGGCGAGCCCATGGGCGCGGGCGTACCCCAGCGCGCGCGGCACATCCGGCGTTTCGAAGAAGCCGAACCTGACCTTCACTTCGAAGAAGCCCTTGCCGAGCTTCTGCACATGGACGCGATTGCGCGCACGCACGAACGGCTTGTCCTCGAAGGCGACGTTCATCAGCACCATGCGCTCGTGCAGCACCTTGTAGTGCTTGATGCTGTGGAGCAGCGCGCTGGGCGCAAGATCGCTGCGGATGGTCATGAAGATTGCGGTGCCCGCCACCCGCTGGGACAATTTCTCGGCGCGCGCCAGCAGCAGCTCGATGGGCAGCGCGGCTTCCCGGATTTTTTCGAGATGCGCCCTGCGGCCGACTCTCCAGGTATCCATGACGACGAACACGCCGGCGGCAATCGCAAGCGGCAGCCAGCCGCCTTCGACGATCTTGAGCAGATTGGCCCCCAAAAACATGAGATCGATGAACGCGAGCACGCCGAACAGCGGTACGACGATCCACAGCTTCCAGTGCCACTGACGCACGGCGACAACCGCGACCAGAATCGTGCTCAGCACCATGATGCCGGTGACCGCGATGCCGTAGGCCGTGGCGAGCGCGTTGGATGATTTGAAAATCAGAACGATGAGCGCTACGCCCACCGCGAGAAGTGCGTTCATGCTCGGCACGTAGATCTGCCCCCGTTCGGTTGCCGAGGTGTGGCGGATTTCCATGCGGGGCATGAGGCCGAGCTGAACCGCCTGCTTGCTGATCGAGAATACGCCCGAAATTACTGCCTGGGAGGCGATTATGGTGGCAATCGTCGCCACCAGGACCAGCGGGTAGTGCGCCCAGTGCGGTGCCACCGAATAGAATGCTATCGGCGTCTTATGCGGATCGAGGAGCAACGCCGCGCCCTGCCCGAAATAATTGAGAATCAGCGCCGGCAGCACGAATGCGAGCCAAGCCAAGCGGATCGGATATTTTCCGAAATGGCCGATATCTGCATAAAGCGTCTCGCAGCCTGTGACCGCCAGCACAACAGACCCGAGCGATACGAAGGCGGCCCATGGTTCGTGCAGGAAGAGGGCAATTCCGTAATATGGACTGAGTGCGTAAAGAATCTGGGGGGCTTTGATGATGGACGTGAGGCCGAGCGATGCGATCGTTACAAACCAGATAGCGATGACGGGGCCGAACAGCCCCCCAACCTTTTGCGTCCCGCGCGCCTGCAGAATGAACAATCCAATCAAGATGATCAGCGATAGCGGCATCACCAGCGACCCGAAAGCCGGGCTCTCGACGCTAATGCCTTCGACCGCGCTCAGAACGGAAATTGCCGGCGTGAGCATCCCGTCGCCGAAGAACAGCGCGAGGCCGAGGATGGCCACGGTGTTGATCGCCAGCTTGGCACGCCGGCTCAGTCCCGGTGTACGATGCGCGAGCGACGACAGCGCGAGAATGCCGCCTTCGCGCTCATTGTCCGCCTGCATGATCAGCGTCACGTATTTGAATGTGACGACGATCATCAGCGACCAGAAAATGAGCGAGACCACCCCCATGATGGCGGCCGCGGCCGGCGTCTGACCTCCAGCGGCGAGGACGGATTCGCGCACCGCGTAAAGCGGGCTGGTGCCGATGTCGCCGTACACCACGCCCAGCGCGGCAACGGTCAACCCAGCCGTGCGGCGTCGCGCGCTCTGCGCCGACGCGTCACCGTGCGCGGCATCCGCGCCGGCATCGGAAGAGGACGAAGCAACGTCATTCATGGCGATTCACCGGCATCAGTCCGGCGCCTTGAGGCGATAGCCGACGCCCTGTTCGGTGACAATCAGCCGCGGTTGCTCGGGATCCGCCTCGATCTTCTGGCGGAGGGTGCGGATGTAGATGCGCAGGTACTGCACATCGGTGTCGCCACCCCACACTTCGCGCAGGATGAATTTGTGAGTGAGCACCTTGCCGGCATGGGCGATCAGCAGACGCAGGAGATCGTATTCCCGCGGCGTAAGCTTTACCTCGGCGCTGCGCACGGTGACCTGGCGGCGGACGAGATCGACCGCGAGATCGCCGCTAACAAACGCCGGCCGTTCGCCTTCCTGCTGCAGCCGGTGGCGAAGCGCCGCGCGAATCCGTGCCAATAATTCGTCGGTTCCGAACGGCTTGGTAACGTAATCGTCGGCGCCCATGTCGAGCGCGCGCACTTTGCCCTGCTCGTCCGACCGGCTCGAGAGAACGACGATCGGCACCGCCGAGCCGGCTTCGCGCATCTGCCGGATCAGGTCGAATCCATCCACGCCCGGCAAGCCGAGATCGAGCACGAGGACGTCCACGGAATCCTGCGCGAGAATCTTGAGGGCAGCCGGCGCGTCTTCCGCTTCCACGACCTCATAGTTCTGCGCGCTGAGACTCGTGCGTAGGAAGCGGCGGATCGGCGGCTCGTCGTCGACCACCAGAATGCGATGGGGATGGCCGCTTTGGGTCACGTGGCCGCTCCAACGGGAAAGGCCATACGGAACAGGGCGCCGTGGGTGTCGCTGCGATTGAATGCGACGATCGTGCCGTCCATCGCCTCGACAAATCCGCGGCAGATGGCAAGCCCAAGCCCGGTTCCGGCGCGCTTATGATCGGCCGAATGCACCCGGTAGAAGGGATCGAAGATGCGTTCAAGATCGCCCTCCGGAATGCCGCTGCCTTCATCGGCAATTTCGACCAACACAGAAGTGCCATCCAGCCGCGCGCGCAACAGAATGCGCGTGCCCGCGGGCGCATATTTCGCCGCGTTGTCCAGCAGATTGAACAGCACCTGCTCGAACAGCACGGGATCGAGCTTCACCATCGGCAGCCCCGGCGCCATCTCCAGCGCCACGCGATGCTGCGCGAGAATGTGCGCGGCGCGATTGAGCGCGCTGCCGATCACGTCGCTCACATCGATCATCTCGAGCTTGGGGGCCAAGCCGCCGGATTCGAGCCGCGTCATGTCCAGCAGATTGGCGATGAAGCGGTGCAGCCGTTCGGCTTCTTCCTCGATGGTGGCGATGAGTTCGGCTTGCGAATCTTCGTCCAGCGCGGCGCGGTGATGCTTCAGGCTGGTCGCCGAGCCGAGAATGGAAGCCAGCGGCGTGCGCAGATCGTGCGACAGCGAGGTCAGCAGCGCTGCACGCAACCGCTCGGTTTCCGCCGCCACTTTGCTGCTCTCGATGTCCTCCGCAAGCTGGACCCGCTCGATGGCGAGCGCCGCCTGATCGGCGAGCGCGTTTAGGAGCCGTTGTTGGTCACTGCCAAGCGGCAGACCGGCTTCGTCGCCCTCCAGCCCGACGACGCCCAAGGTTCCGCGCCCCGTGCGCAGCGGCAGGTAAAATCGGGTGGCTGAAGCAAACTCAGGCGTGCCGCGGCCGGCCGGCGCCCCATGCTGCGAACTCCACAGCGCGGCGGCGACATCTTCCTCCGGCATCGCATCATCCGGCGGATAGCCCGCGCGTACCGCAAGGCTGCCGCCTTCGGGCAGCAGGAGCACTGTCGGCGCCTTCAGCATCTGTGCGATCTGATAGCAGATGGCCCACAGCAGATCGTCGAGCCCGAACACTTCGGCGAGCTTGCGGCTGAACCGGAACAGGCTTTCGGTCACCTGGGCGCGCTGCCGCTCGCTCAAGGCCTGCGCGCGGACGCGCGCAGCGAGATTGCTCGCGATCGTCGCCACCAGCGCAAAAATGAGCAGCGTGACCACATTATCGGTATCGGCGATGGTCAGCGTATAGAGCGGCGGAAAGAAGAAGAAATTGTAGGCGAGCACGCTGAGCAGGCAGGCAAACAGCGCCGGCATAAGTCCGTAGGTGATCGCCGCCAACAGAACGGGCAGCAGGAACACCAGCGCGATGTTCGCCACGCCGATATGCGCGCGCTGAAGCAGGAGCCCCATCGCGAGCGCAGCCACGACCATTCCCGCGCTGCCAGCATAGGCGGCGGCATAGGCAAGGGTGCGGGCCCATCGCGAGGGCGCGCCGTCCCTTGCAAATGCGCCTGCCGACCGGATGGCCTGCAACATCACGACCTACTCCCGACAGCGTCCGGCTGCCGTGCGGTCCGGACAGGATCGTATTCTACGCCCCCAAGGATGGGGAGATGAAATCTCACCGTGCAAGAGGGGCATAGCAGCTCAACGAATTCCGAAAGCCGTCAGCGCGACATCGACCCCTGCAACGGCCGCAAGCACCGCTGTCAACACCACGGCGATTTCGCGCAGCACAATTGCTGGGGCATTGGCGCCGGCGGCGTTCGGGTGCCCCCGGCTCCGTTTGCGCCGCTCCTCTGCGGCCCAGGTGCGTTCGTTGTGCTTTGTCCCTGAAATCAGGAAGGCCATCTCCGGAGCATGGCGGGAGCGGCATATAGATTCGAGCAGGCGCGAACGCGCCGGCCGTATAGAAAAAATATAGAAGCGGCTTCAGATGGCGATCTGGGTGCCGAGCTCCACGACACGGTTAGGCGGCAACTTGAAGAATTTCGCCGGCGAAAGCGCGTTCGCCACCAGCAAAATATAGAGCCGCGTGCGCCAGCGGCTGAAGATCGATTTCTCCGCCGGCACCAGGGTTTCATGACCGATGAAGAAGGTGGCGGTGTCGAGGTCCAGCGCCAGGCCGAACGGCCGCGCTTCTTCCAGCGCGCGCGGCACATCCGCCGTCTCGAAGAAGCCCTGGTGGATCACCACGCTGAAAAAACCTTTGCCGAGCTTCTTCACCTCAATGCGTTTGGCTGCGTGCACAAGCGGCACGTCGTCCACGGCCACGTTGCAAATGATCACCCGCTCGTGCAGCACCTTGTTGTGCTTGAGATTGTGCAACAGCGCGCCGGGCACCGAGTCGCTGCGCGGCGACAGAAACACTGCCGTGCCGGCCACCCGGGTCGTCATCTTGTCGGCGCGGGCGAGCAGAAGATCGAGCGGCATGGATTCGCTGCGCACCTTGTCGAGATGCGCGCGCCGGCCGATGCGCCATGTTTCCATCACGAAGAACACGCCGGCGGCGATGGCGAGCGGCAGCCAGCCGCCTTCCACCACTTTCAGCGTGTTGGCGCTGAAGAAGGCCAGATCGATCAGCGCCAGCGCCCCGAAAACGGCGGCTGCCAGCTTGACACCCCAATGCCATTGTTTGGCCGCCACGATCGAGGCATTGAATGTGTCGATCACCATGACACCGGAAACCGCGATGCCGTAGGCTGCGGCCAGCGCATCCGAGCTGCGGAAGATGAGCACGATCAGCACCACGCCCACGAGCAGAAAGGCATTCATCCGCGGCACGTAGATCTGGCCGTACTCGGTGGCGGAGGTGTGGCGGATTTCCATGCGCGGCAATCGTCCCAGCTGCACGGCTTGCTGGGTGATGGAGAACACGCCTGAAATCACCGCCTGCGAAGCGATGACCGTGGCCACGGTAGCGAGGATCACCATTGGGTAGTGCGCCCAATGTGGAACGAGCCCGAAGAACAAATATGAGCTCGGATCGTCAGCGCCGCCCAATGCGCGCGGGTTATGCAGCACCGCGCCGGCCTGGCCGAAATAGTTCAACACCAGTGCCGGCAGTACGACATACATCCAGGCGTAGCGGATTGGATGTCGGCCGAAATGCCCCATGTCAGCATAAAGTGCTTCGCAACCAGTGACGGAAAGAACGACAAAGCCCAAGGCCGTGAAAGCCGTCCAGGGTTCGCGAAGGAACAGATTGATTCCGTAATACGGATTTAGCGCCCAAAGAACGCCCGGCGTTCGCACAATGGAAATTGCGCCGAGCGTGGCGATGATCCCCATCCACACAACCATGATGGGTCCAAACAAACGCCCGATATGGGTGGTGCCGCGCGCTTGCAGCACGAAAAGACCAACCAGAATGATCAGGACGAGCGGTATTATGAAGGGCTGGAAACTCTGGCTCCCGACCCCAAGGCCTTCCACCGCGCTCAGCACGGAGATGGCGGGCGTCAGCATGCCGTCGCCGTAAAACAGCGCCAGGCCGACCAGCGCGGCGATGCCGATGGTGCTCTTGAGCCTGCGGCTGATGCCCGGCGAGCGATGCGCCAGTGCGGCCAACGCGAGGCTGCCGCCTTCGCCGTCATTATCCGCGCGCATGATCAGTGAGACATATTTGATCGTCACGACGATGATGAGCGCCCAGAAGATCAGGGAGGCGCTCCCCATCGCCGCCATCGCGTCCGGTACCTGGCCACTGGCGCCCTGAATGGACTTGCGCATGGCGTAGAGCGGGCTCGTGCCAATATCGCCGAACACCACGCCGAGCGCGCCAAGGGTGAGGACCGCCGTGCGCCGGCGGCTTGGAGTGGCCGCCGCGGCTTCGGCGGCACGTTTTTCCTGAGCGGCTTCGTTCTTCCGCTCGGCCTCGAACACGTCCGGCGCGATGGAGTTCTGCATGCTCAGGCGGGGAGAATCATGGGAGGCTGCGATGTGCGCGAGGCTTTCCTTCGGCCATCTGGGCCGCCCGTTTTCGCGGGCGCGGACCATATGCCCGCCGGCAGGAAACGCAAGTGGGGCGGGAAACGGTGCTGAAATAGCTAAGCGGCTGAAGCGATTACGCTAGTCCCGGCTGGCGACGCGCGCGGAATCGTCTTCGGAAGCCGGGCCGATGAAGCCGCGCACCAGATAGGTGCGGACACCCAGGACCTGATCCCGCTCGTCCCACACCCGGACTTCGCTCCAGTCGTTGTCTGGGCTGACGTCGACCACTGGATCGTTGCGGTAGACCTTGCCATCGTTCAGCCAGTTGGCGTGATCGATCCGAATCTGCCGCGGCGAATCGATGGCGCTCACCACCGCGACGTGCCCGCGGTGCGGACCGGCATATCCCGTCAGCACCAGCACGGAGCCCAGCTGCGGATCGCTCGAGCGCGCGTACCGCCCCGCCGCCAAATCCCACCAGGAACCGGCATCGCCATGCAGATCGATCCCGGAGTGGGCGCGGGCGTAGGGCACACACTGCATCGGCCGATCCGGCGTCTCGACCTGGGTGCCGCGATCCCACGTCACAGGGATTGGCGGGGAAGGGCTGGTGGAAGGGCTGGCATAGGTCGTGTAGGTGGCACCGTCCGGGCTGCTCGCGCAGGCCGTGAGCAGCATGGAAAAGGCGGCCGCCGCCGCGAACCGAAGAGACCCCACCATCACAAAAGCCCCTCATCGAACCGCTCAAGCAACAGCGGCCGAGACACAGCGTATGCGGAGCGCCTCAAAGCGGCGTTAGCCGCTCGCTTGGCATTTGAATCATTACACTTTTAACAAATTTATTCGGACGCGGCCACATCGCGGGCGGGAATTTGCAGTGCCGCGCTCCAGCCCATGCCGCCGATGGACAAAAGCCCCGCCGCCGCAAACAGGAAGAACGGCGCGCTCCACGCCTGCTCGGCCAGCGCAAAGACGGGCAGCAACAGCCCCGCCATGATTTCCGGGCTGCCGCGCCAGCCGCCGGCGTAAACGGCGCCGGATTTGGGGGTGCGATGGAATACCATCTCGCGGCCCGAGAAGGCTTCGTAGGTTGCGCGCGCGTTCGAAAGCACGAGCCCACTGGGAAACATGATGGCGAGGAACAGCGAGCGAAGGAACCGCGGCTCGTATTGCCGCCCCAAGACCGCCTGCCCGAGCCACAGATAGCCGAGGCTCGCGCAGAGTCCGAGCACCGTGACCAGAACGCCGAGATCGGCCACCGCCTTCACGTAGACCACGCCCAGATACATGAGCGTCAGGCTGATGATCACGCTGGATGCGGCAAACGTGTAGAAGCCGAACTGGCAGACCTGCAGGGTCACCGCCGCCTTCTTCCACCACGGCCAGGCGCTCATCCAGATGTCCGGAATGAGCTTGCGCGCCACCTGCGCATGTCCCTTGGTCCAGCGCGCCTGCTGCGCCCGCCATGCCGGCGCCGTCTCCGGCAATTCGCCAGGCACTTCCAGATCGGAAACAATTGCGCCGCGCCAGCCTTTGAGCGCGCAGCGCAGCGAGAGATCCAAATCTTCCGTCAGCGTATCGCCGGTCCAGCCGCCGCCGGACTCGATCGCCGCGCGTGACCACACCCCGGCCGTGCCGTTGAAGGAGATCGGCAGCCCAAGCCGGAACCGGGCCTCCTGTTCCACCGCGAAGTGGCTGTCGAGCAGGAAACCCTGCGCCGCCGTCAGCCAGTTCTCCTCGCGATTGGCATGGCCCCAGCGCGCCTGCACGAAAGCGAGCCGCAAATCGGCGGTCAGCGCCGGAACCGTGCGGCGGAGAAAATCTGGCGGCGGCACGAAATCGGCGTCGAAAATCGCCACGTATGGCGCATCGCAATAGTCGAGACCGTACGCAAGATTCCCGGCCTTGAAGCCGGTGCGCACCCCGCGATGGAGAATCTGCAGATCCACGTTCTCCGGCACCACACCGCGGATAGCCTGCGCCAATGCGAGATGCTTCTCGGGACGTCCGTCATCCAGCACCTGGATTGTCAGCCGGTCGCGTGGCCAGTCCAGCCGCGTTGCAGCGGCGGCCACCCGCAGAGCCAGCGCGCCTTCGTCGCAGATGGGCAGCTGCACAAGCACGTGCGGCAGCGCTTCGTCGGCAAGCTGCGGCATCCCCACCCGCCGCGACGGCGCGAAGTATCGCACCAGCGCAAGGAATCCGAGTTGCGCCGACAGCAGCGCCACCACGGTCAGGATGCACCCCAGGACGGCTTGCAGAATCAAGGAGAATCCGGACATGCGTGCGCTTGGGCCCTACCGATTGTGGCGCCGCCGCTGTCCGGGCGGACCCCCTGTTGAAACGCGGATCGACGAAATCTGGCGGCAGGGAATTTGAGCGGTTGGCGCGCCTTTCGCAACCCCTTGTTCACCCTGCCGCTAATCCAGGGTCCGGCGGAACCGCAGCAGAGCGACGGCGCTTGCGGCGAACAGAAACAGAATGAGGGGCCAAACCTGCGGCCATATTTCAACCCAGCCGTTCCCCTTCAGCAGAATGCCGCGCACGATGCGCAGGAAATGGGTGGCGGGGAGGACCTCGCCGATATCTTGCGCCCAACCCGGCATGCCCTTGAAGGGAAAAGCAAAACCCGACAGCAGAATCGACGGCAAAAGGAAGAACACCATCATCTGCATCGCCTGCAGCTGGTTCTGCGCCACGGTGGAGAAGGTGTAGCCCACGGCTAGGTTCGCGGTGATGTAGATCGCAAGCCCAAGCGCAAGCAGCCAGAACGAGCCCAGCATGGGGACGCCGAAGACGAATTTCGCCATCAGCAGGATGATCGCGCTCTGAATCGAGCCGATCAGGATATTGGGCGCGATCTTCCCCAGCATGATCTCCAGCGGCGTCGCCGGCATGGCGAGGAGATTCTCGTAGGTGCCGCGCTCGCGCTCGCGTGTGAGCGCAAGACAGGTGATCAGCACCATGGTCATGGTGAGGATCACCGCCAGCAGCCCGGGCACGATGTTGTACTGGGTGTTCGATTCGGGATTGTACAGAAGATGCGTGACCAGCTGGAACGGAGGCGGCCCTTGCGCCCGCGCCTTAAGCGGGCCGACCAGGTCGTCGCGCAGCGCGGTCGTGGCGAGCGTGTTGAAGGCTGCCAGCGCATAGGAGCCGGCGGCGGGATCGGTCGCATCGGTCTCAATCACCAGATCGGGCTGGCTGCCGCGCACGATGTCGCGGCTGAAGTTCACCGGAATTTCGACGACGAACGTCACCCTTCCCTCGTCGAGCAGCCGCCGGGCGGTTTGCGGCGAATTGGTCTGCCGCACGATCCGGAAGTAGCTCGAGTTGGTCAGCGCCGCCACGATCGAGCGGCCGAACATCCCCGGATCGTCGATTGACACCGCGGTGGGCAGATCCTTCGGGTTGAGGTTGATCGCGAAGCCGAACAGGCACAGCTGCAGCACCGGTACCCCGACGATCATCGCCGCCGTCAGCCGGTCGCGCCGCATCTGAAGCAGCTCCTTCATCAGAACGGCGACGAAGCGCTGGGGCGAAAATCCGCGCATCAGGGCGCCTGTTCCTGCAGCTGGATGAAGACATCTTCCAGGCTCGGCGGCGCTTCCGCGATGAGGATTCCCGCCTCGCCGCTATACGCGGCCAGCGCACGTGCGAGCGCGTCGCGGTCGTGCCCGCTGACGTGCAGCATGGCACCGAAGAAGGCGACATATTCCACGCCCGGCTTGTGGCGCAGGGAGTCCGCCAGCCGCCGCACGCCTTCGCCTTGGATAAGAAAGGTCACGAGGCCCGATTGGCCGATCACGTCGTGGACCGTGCCGCGCGCGATGAGCTTTCCGTTCAGAATGTAGACGATGCGGTCGCAGCGCTCGGCTTCGTCCATGTAATGGGTGCTGACGAGCACGGTGAGACCCTGTTCGCTCAAGCCGTGAATCTGCTCCCAGAAGTCCCGCCGCGCCTGGGGATCGACTCCGGCCGTGGGCTCGTCCAGCAGGAGCAGTTTCGGGTCGTGCAGAATGCAGGCGCCGAGCGCCATGCGCTGCTTCCACCCGCCGGAAAGTTCGCCCGCCAGCTGGTTCTGGCGGTGCTGCAGGCCCAGCCGCTCGAGCATGTCGTTGACGCGCGTGCGGCGGTCGGAAAGTTCGTAGACGCGCGCCACGAACTCCAGGTTCTCGCGGATGGAGAGGTCTTCCCAGAAGCTGAAGCGCTGCGTCATGTAGCCGACGTTGCGCTTGATCTCTTCGGCCTCGGTCAGCACGTCATAGCCGATGCAGGTGCCCTGACCGTCGTCGGGGCGCAGCAACCCGCACAGCATCCGGATCGTCGTCGTCTTGCCGGAACCGTTCGGCCCCAGAAATCCCCACACCTCGCCTTCGGGCACCGCGATGTCGACATGATCGACGGCAAGCTTCTGCCCGAACCGCTTGGTCAGTCCGCGCACATCGATGGCGAGCGCCTCTGCCATCTCACAGTGGCCGGACTTGCACCGGCTGGCCGGGATGGAGCGGCAGCCCGGCCGGCGCCCGCGCCTCAAGTTTGAACACCAGCTTCTCGCGGTTGCCGACGCTGAAGATCACCGGTGGCGTGAATTCTTCCTGCTGCGAGATGAAGGTGACGGTCGCGGTCAGCGGCCTGCAGCCGTCGCAGCCGATGCGTACCTTGTCCCCCAGATGCACATGGGAAAACTCCGTCTCCGGCACGAAAAAGCGCACATAGACGTTCTTCGGCGGCAGCACCGACAGCACTGGCGTCGACGCCGGCACGTACTCGCCCTCGCGGAAATAAATGTCCTGCACCGGCCCGCGGACGTAGGAAACGACGTCGCGCTGGGAGAGCGTGTACTGCGCGCTGGCCAGCACGGCTTGCGCCTGCTGCTGCTGCGCCTGCAACTGCGCGAGCGCGGCGGCCGCCTGCCGGTCATTCGCCAGCGCCTGGTCCAGCGCGCTGGGCACGCCCGCCCTAGCCCGCGCCAGCCCTTGCTGGCGGGCGAGCGTCTTGCGCGTGAGATCGAGGTTGGCCTGAGCCTGGACAATCTGTGCCTTGATTTGCGGAAGGACGGCGGCCGCCTGCTCGCGTGCTGCCGCTTCGCGGGTGGCGTCAAGCGTGAACAACAACTGGCCAGGCCTGACGGAATCGCCGCGCTCGACGGCCAGGTGCGCCACCCATCCCGGCTGCGGCGCGGAAATGAAGGCGTTGTCGCCTTCCGCATAGCCCAGCCACGCGTGTTCTTCGGTCCGGCCGCAAGCGGCAAGGACTGCAAACAGGAGCGCCGACAGAATTTCCACCAGGGGGAGGGTTGAGCTTCCGGTCTTCGTCATGCTTCGCCCCCCTCCTTCGCGAGCCCGCGGAGGAGCACGTCGATGTGGGTCTCGATCAGCGCTTCGATGTCGTAAGGCTCGGGATCGAGCGGCGCGAAGGTGGTGCGCCACAGCGCACCCAGGAGAAGCGGCGCCACGCACAGGCGCGCCGCGTGTTGGGGTGGCACCGCGCGAAACTCCCCCTGCGCAATCCCGCGGGCGAGAATAGAGGTCAGGACCCCAAGGCCCTTCTCGATGATCTCGAAGCGGTAGAACCGCACCAGCTCCGGGAAATTGCCGGATTCCGCCAGAACGATCTTCGGCAGCACTACACGGTCGCTGGTGCGCAGCAGAGTCCCAATGGCGCGCAGCACGGTGATCAGCAGCGCGCGCGCAGAACCTTCATACGCCGCCACCCTGTCCGCGATTTGCGTGAGCGTGTCGCCGATGGTCTGGCGCACCAGCGATTTGAACACCTCCTCCTTGCTGTCGAAATAGAGATAGATGGTGCCCTTGGTGACGCCGGCGCGCACCGCAATGTCGTCCATCCGGGTCGCGGCGAACCCCTTTTCCGCGAAGACGGCAAGCGCCGCCTCCAGGATTTCCTGCGGCCGCGCCTCCTTCCGGCGCTTCCAGCGCGCGGTGAGGGGTTGGTCCATGGAAAGTGAAAATAACTGAACAGTCAGTTAGAAACAAGTGGCGGCGACGCAGGCTTGCGAATGACGATCCGCGTCTCGTTGCCCTCCCGCTCCAGCGCCAGCACCTCGAAACGTTCCTGGCGGCACATGTGCGGGATGTCGATGCCGGCCAGCGGGTCGTCCGCGATGACGGTGACCGCCTCTCCGATGCCGACGCGCGCGACGGCCCGGCGGGCGAACAGCGCCGGCAGCGGGCATTTCAGCCCCCGCAGATCAAGGATGTCTTCCATGGGGCGCACGTCAACCCGCGGCACGACAGCCGTTTCAGCGAAGCTCCCGAACGACGCGCTATTTCTTGCGGCTGCGGCCGGTCGTCTTGCGGGGCCGCTTTGCCTTGCTCCGCGATTTGGAGCCGGCCGGCCGCGCCACGATGCTCTTGAGGAATTTCTCGAAGCGCTCCCAGGCATCGGGAACGAATTCGAGCGTGCTCGTCTTGGATTTCTTGCGGCCTCTGGCCATTGCGCTGCCTCTGGTTCGCTGAAAGCCCGCCAGCATCGGCCTCTTCGGCCAGGCGGCGCAAGAGCTTAGAGCTGGAATTCCGCCATGACGGGAACGTGGTCGGAGGCCCGCTTCCAGCCGCGCACGGACTTCAGGATCGCATGGCTCGTTGCGGCGCCCTTCAGGCCGGGACTGACCCAGATGTGGTCGAGCCGACGGCCGCGGTCCGACGCTCCCCAGTCCTGCGCCCGGTAGCTCCACCACGAATAGATCTTCTCCTCATGGGGGATGAATTCGCGCGTCACATCGATCCAGTCGAAAGCCGCTTTGGCGCGGTTCAGCAGCTCGACCTCGACGGGCGTGTGGCTCACGACGTTCAGCAGCTGTTTGTGGCTCCAAACATCGTTCGGAAACGGCGCCACGTTCAGATCGCCGACCAGAACCAGCGGGTTTTGCCGATCGGCGGGCCGGCTCTCGAAGCAGGCGCTCATCTCGCGCAGGAAGTCGAGCTTGTGCGCGAATTTCGCATTTGCCCTAGGGTCCGGGATGTCGCCGCCGGCGGGGACATAGAAATTGTGCAGCTCCAGCCCGTTCTCGAAAACGGCCGCGAGGTGCCGACAGTCGAGCTTCCCGCAAAAACGTTTCGATTCGGTCCGCGCGAACGGCATTCGGGAGAGGATGGCGACGCCGTGATAGCCCTTCTGGCCGTGGATCGCCTGATGAACGTAGCCGAGCTCTCGCAGCCGCCGGGCCGGGAAAAGCCCGTCGATGACCTTGGTCTCCTGTAGGCAGAGCACATCCGGCTGATGGGCGCGGAGGAATCGGGTGACCAGATTCAGCCGCAGCCGCACCGAGTTGATGTTCCAGGTCGCAATCTTCATGGCAGACGCATTCCGGCTATGCATCCAAACAGGATTTCGGCTTGAGCGGAGTTTCTCATAACACTTCCAATGGCTTATTGGACGACAAATATATCGCGGACTGATAAATAATGAATGTAATGCAAAATGTTCATTGAATTGCAATTCCTTATCACTAGATAACTTCCCGTCGCCGGACCGCACCGGGCGCGATTTTCCGCCCGGATGGTCCAGCGACAGTGGAGAGTCTCATGAGCCGTATTTCCATCCATGCCCCTGCGCAAGGATTTGCCATTCACGATGTTATTGTCGGGCTGCTGACGGCGGCAATCTTCGCCATGGCGGGCGCCCTGTCGCTGGGACTGTTCCTCGCCTCCTGATCAGCTGGTGAGCGGAGTGGCCGAAGCCATGTCTGTCGGCATAGAGAGTGGCCAGCGGGCCCTAGGCTCGGCGGCCAGACTGTCGAACAGGCCAAGCTCGACCCGCTCGACGCCGGCCCAGGCGATCATGGCGGCATTGTCGGTGCAGAGCGGGGGCGGGGGAATGGCCGTCCGGAATCCTTGGGCTTCCGCAAGTTTCCCCAGCGCAGCCCGGATGGCCGCGTTGGCCGCCACGCCGCCGGCAACCACCAAGGTAGGCTCCCCCCGATCGCCGAACAGTGTTCGGAACATGCTCATCGCAGAGCCGACGCGATCCAACAGGCTGTCGATCACCGCCGCCTGAAACGAAGCTGCCATATCCGCGCGTGCGCCATCGGCAAAATCCGGCCGCCGCACGATCTGGCGCACCGCCGTTTTCAAGCCTGAAAACGAGAAATCCGCGCCTTCGCGTCCCACCATCGGCCGCGGCAGCGCAAAGGCCCTCGGGTCGCCGGCCTTGGCCAAGGCCTCGATATTGGGACCGCCGGGGTAGGGAAGCCCGAGAAGCTTGGCGGCCTTGTCGAACGCTTCCCCCACTGCATCGTCGATGGTCGTGCCCAAAAGGTGGAACTTGCCGACCGCCTCCACCGCCAGCAGCTGGCAATGACCCCCTGAAATCAGGAGCAGAAGGTACGGAAAGGCGATGCCGTTCGTCAGCCGCGCCGTCAACGCGTGGGCTTCCAGATGATTGACGGCGATCAGCGGCTTATCCCAAGCCAGCGCCAACGCCTTGGCCGTCGTCAGCCCGACCATGACCCCGCCGATCAGTCCCGGGCCGGCCGTGGCCGCCACGGCGTCGAGCCGGTCGCCGGAGATGCCCGCCTCGGCCAGCGCCGCCTCGACGATCGAGTCCAGCGCCTCGACATGGGCACGGGCGGCAATCTCCGGAACCACCCCCCCAAAGGCGGCATGCTCCTGAAGCTGGCTGAGCACCACGTTGGAGAGGATCTCTCCCGGTCCGGGCGCGCGGCCGCGAACGATGCCGGCGGCCGTCTCGTCGCAGCTGGTCTCCAGACCCAAGACAGTGAAGGTGCGCAAGGCTCGATCATGTTAGCTTCGGGCCGGCTCTAGCGTGAATTCGGCCATGCCGCAAAGCTCTCTGCCTCTTCGCCTCGGCACGCGCGGCTCCAGGCTGGCGCTGAAACAGGCAAGCCTGGTCCGCGATGCGCTCTTCGCCCGCAGCGTCGAATGCGAACTGGTGACGCTCAAGACCACCGGCGATCGCATTCAGGACCGCCCTTTGGCAGCCGCCGGCGGCAAGGGCCTGTTCACCAAGGAACTGGAAGAGGCCCTTCTGGACGGGCGCATCGATCTGGCCGTGCATTCCATGAAGGACGTTCCGGTCGTGCTCCCCGTCGGGCTGTCCATCGTCGCGCTGCTGCCCCGCGAAGACGCCCGCGATGCCTTCGTTTCGCCTCTGGCAGCATCGCTTGCGGAGCTCCCGCCAGGTGCCAAGGTCGGCACCAGCTCCGTGCGCCGGCAGGCGCAGGTCGCCCGTGCCCGGCCGGATGTGGAAATCCTGCTGCTGCGCGGCAATGTGGACACCCGCCTGGCCAAGCTCGACGCGGGAGAATTCGATGCCATCCTGCTGGCTGTGGCCGGGCTCAAGCGATTGGGCCTGGAGGCCCGCGCCACTGCCTTACTGGAACTGGATGCGTGGCTGCCGGCACTGTCACAAGGGGCCATCGGGATCGAAATGCGGAGCGGCGATGCGCGAAGCACCGCCGTCCGGGCCCTGAATGACGAGGCCACCGCCGTCGCGCTGGCCTGCGAACGCGCCTTTCAGGCGGCACTGGATGGTTCCTGCACGACGCCGATCGGGGGTTTCGCCAGCTTCGCGGACGGGCAGCTGCGCTTCCGCGGCGAAATCATTGCGCCCGACGGCAGCGGCTTTGCCGAAACCGCCCTCGCGCAGCGCTTGGGAGTCCATGCCGAAGCCGAGGCGGCAGAGCTGGGTCGCGATGCCGGTCTGGCGCTGAAACCGCGGGCGGCCCAATGGCTGGTCAGCTGACGTGCGGGTGCTGATCACACGCCCGGAAGAAGATGCCGGACAGATGGCCGCCGCCCTGCGCGAACGGGGGCACGAGCCGATTTTGTCGCCGCTGATGGAAATCCGCTTCCTCGACGGGCCGGAAATCTTGCTGGACGGCATTCAGGCGGTGTTGGCGACCAGCGCGAATGGGGTGCGGGCACTGGCGCGACGAACGCCGCGGCGCGATGTGCCCATCTTTGCCGTCGGTCCCCAAACGGCGGCGGCGGCCGAGGCGGCCGGTTTCGTTGACATCAAGAACGCCCAGGGCGACGCCTTGGCGCTGGCGGATGCGGCGGCGCGATGGAACACGCCGCAGGCGGGGCCGCTCCTGCACGTCGCCGGCCGCGAGCGCGCCGGCCATCTGGCAGCCGCGCTTTCCGAGCGCGGTTTTGAAGTGCGCGTGGAGGTCCTCTATGAAGCCATCGAAGTTCGGACGCTGAGCAAAGATTCGGCCGAAGCGCTGGCGTCGGGCCGGCTCGACGCCGTGATGCTGTTTTCGCCGCGCAGCGCCCGGATCTTTTGCGATCGGGTGCGCGAGGCGAAGCTGGACGGGCGATGTGGCACGATGACGGCGCTGTGCATCAGTCAGGCAACGGCCGATGCCGTCGCGGCGTTGAGGTTCGCGGCCGTCCGGGTGGCGGGCAAGCCGAACCAGGAGTCCATGCTCGACCTGCTCGACCGGGGATGAGAGGTTGGCAGCCGAGGTGGAACGATTGAGCGGGAGTGGTTTTCGGATGCAGGAGCAGATGTTGGCCGCGCCGTCGCAGCCGCGCGACGTGAAGGCCGCCGCCGGAGGAGCTTCCGCATGAACAGGATCCTCGGCGGCATACTGCTGCTCGTTGCGCTGGCCGCGGCGGCGTTCTGGCTGTTGAGCGGTCCCGATATTCCGCGCGCCAAGCTGGAAGCGAAATACGGCAAGCCGCCGTCCCAGTTCGTCATGCTGCCGGACGGCGCCCGCGCCCATGTGCGCGATCGTGGTCCCCGCAACGCGCCGGTGCTCGTGCTGATTCACGGCTCGAACGCGTCGCTTTTCACCTGGGAGCCGTGGGTGAAGCGGCTGGACGACACCTTCCGCGTGGTCACGCTGGACATGCCCGGCCACGGCCTGACCGGCGCGGTGCCGAACCGCGACTATTCCCAGCAGGCGATGGTGACGTTCACCCGCGAAGTTGCAGACAAGCTCGGCCTCCAGCGGTTCGCCCTGGGCGGCAATTCGATGGGCGGCGCCGTGGCCGCGCGCTTTACGGAAGAGTATCCCGAGCGGGTCACGCATCTGATTCTTGTCGATTCCGGCGGCCTCGCCACCAAGCAAGGCCAGCGGATACCGCTTGCGTTTCGCCTGGCCGGCATTCCGCTGGTCAATCGCATCCTGCTGCACATCACGCCGCGCTCCCTGGTGGTGGAGGGGCTGAACGACGCCATTGTCCGGAAGAAGATCATCACCAACAAGATGATCGACGCGTACTGGGACTTTGCGCGGATGGACGGTACGCGCGAGGCGACGCTGGCGCGCTTCAGGCTCCCTCCGGACAACTCGCTGAAGGACAACATCGGCAGGATCAAGGCGCCCACCCTGATCCTCTGGGGCAGCGACGATAATCTGGTGCCCGTCGAAGCTGCGCATGAATTCGCCGCCCGCATCCCCGGCGCCAAGACCATCGTCTACCGGCACACGGGGCACATCCCGCAGGAGGAGGTCCCGGACAAATCCGCCGCGGACGTACGGGCATTTCTCACCGGACACCCGGCCGGGATGGCACGGGCGCCGTAAGCTCAGTTGGCGCTGTTGCCTTGGGGCGCAGCGACGAAGCTGTTGAGCGACGGATTGTACTGGTAGCGGAAGGTGGTGAGGTGCGGCCGCCCTTGCGCGTCCTTGTAGTCCAGCCTCCCTGCGAGCCACAGCACGAATTGGCCGGAGCGGACGTTTGCGGCCTCTTGCGGCGTGAGCGCGCGGGTGTTGCCGAAGAAGGTGAGATTGCCGCCGGTGTTGGGCAGCAGCAGTCCGGTGGTCGCGAGCGGCCCTTTCTTAGCCGGGATCTCCGGGGCGGGCGTCTTCGCCGAGCGTAAGCTGCCCACGGTGTTGGAACGAAGATCGGAAGCCGCCGCGCGGCCGCTGTTGACGATGTGCACGGTCGTAACCGGCTGTCCGCCATTGGCGAACGGCGCGGTCTTGATACTGTCGACGCCTACCCAGGGGCGGTCGGCCGCGGCGGCGGGTGCGGCCGCAGATTTTGCCGCCATCGCGGTCAGCCGGTCGGAGAGACCGTTCAGGCGGACGGTGAAGTAGGTGTCGAGCGCCAGAACGATCAACGCGACCAGGAGCAACGCGAGGAGGATTGGCTCTCTCGTCCATGACTCGTCACGGTCGCGCGGCGGCGGATCGTAGCGGGAGGATTGCGCATCCTCTTTGCGCTCATCGCCTGCTCGATCGGCATCGGTCCGATCGGTCGCAAATCCGCTTTGCCCTGCAGCTGGACCGAAGAACGGGTCCGACGGCGTCGCGCCGGATGCTGGGGGCCCAGACACTTGCGAAAAGCCAGGCGTGGTCATGATCTGTGCAACCGCCGCCGGTCTTGGCGGAGGAGTCGACGGCAGTTCCAGTTGCGCAGGTTGCTCGTCACCGAGCTCCGCGTGCGGTTCCTCGCCGGGCTCGGTGGCCTGGGGCTCCGGCTGATTCATGTCGCCGGAAAAGCCGGCGGCGTCTTCATCCGCCAGCGTTGCGCCGGACTCTACGCCCTCCTGATCCTCATCGAATCTCCGGCGCCGACGCCTGCGCTCGCCTTTTGGCATGGAATGCTCCCGGTGATGGCGGACGCCTTATAGCGCAAGGGAAAAGCGCCTGCATACAACGGGATAAAGCTCAGTGGCGCCAGAAGGGGGTGCTTTTGCCGAACAATTCCCAGCACCCGACCGCGTCCTTCCAGATGCGGTCGGCGCGCTCCAGTTGCCAGCCATAGACGATGCCGGCCGCGAAGGAGAGGTCCGCCTTGGAGGCAAGCGGGCCGCCGTCGCCCATGGCCACCAGCTTCTCCAACGTCTCGCGCGCGGTGGCGACGTCGTTCAGGCCGCCCAGGATGTCCTGCATCTCGCCGAGACATTTGAGCCAGCGCTTCACGGATTTTTTCGGATAGAGCGGCGCGAAGAACTCTGCCGTGTAGCGCAATTTCTTCAGTGCGATGCGCAGGCTGTGGCGCTCGGTGTCGGCCAGCTCATGGAGGCCTCGCGCGCGTTTCTTGGCGTGGGCAAGGTGGTACTTGAGCATGCGTTCGGCGATTTCTTTCGCCGGCGCTTCGAAGGCCATAAGGCCGCGGGCGGCGTGCGATTTGCCGCGCGGGGCCTCCACCCAGCCCCGATGATCGATAGCTTCGCCCAATTCGCCGACGAAGCCCGAAAAGG
>DIZC01000045.1:0-875 GCA_002429315.1 Alphaproteobacteria bacterium UBA6038 | reverse complement strand
CGGCGCGCAGACCTGAGCGACCGCCTCGTCCCAGGCGGTGCGGGCCGCCTCCTTCGCACGCTCGCGCAGAATTGCGAACGCTTCCTTCGCGCCATTGGCTTCCGCCGCGGGCTCGAACAGATCTTTCAGAAACACGTCCAGATCGCGCGCCGGCGCCAGCCGTTCCGAAATCTGCCTGGCCCGCAGCCGCAAGGTCTCGATGGCCGGCGTGCGAAACTCGCCGCCGAACGCAGTGAGTGCCACGCGCAGGCGGCGAAAGCCGATACGCATCTGGTGCAGGCCCTCGGGATTGCGCGCCTGCACCACCGCCGGGAAGTTGGCGGCGATGTGCCATTTGCACTGCATGAGGGTCAGACGAAACGCATCTTCCGCCGTGGCGTGTTTCGGCAGCAATGCCGCTTCCGCCTTGACCGCCTTGAGCCGCTTCGCCTTGCGGTCGCGCCGGGCGGAGTCGGCTTCGAGCAGTGCGGGCAGCGGATAGACGCCGTATGCCGGCTGCGCGCGCAACGCATCCGATCCCACGGATGCGGCACCGAAATCCTTTGCCAGCTTGAATTCGAATTGTTGGCCCATGTCGCGCCCGGTCTACGGCCGGGTTGCTCCTCGCCATACCCCGCGCGGGCAGTTTTCCACACTTCGCGCGCGAACATCAATTCGGCCGACGCTTGTGCCGCAGGGCGCGCCTTTCCACAGCGCTCTTCTTGACCCGAGAAATCGAGAGCTTCCGCTGCGATCGAAACTCCACGGGGGAGGAGGGGCCAGGCGGCCCAATTTATCCACAGCCTGTCTTGCTTCGAGCGGTGTCAGCGGGCGCGCGACATCCCCGCAATGCCGAACAAGGTGCGGCCGCAGATGGCTTCCGCCGGGATGCCGGG
>DIZC01000025.1:72217-114511 GCA_002429315.1 Alphaproteobacteria bacterium UBA6038 | reverse complement strand
GATGCTTCTTCAGACGGGGCTTACGCGCACGCGCCGATCCGAACCACCTTCCGCGGGATCTTCGAGGGACTCGGCAATACCATCTCCAACGTCGCTTTCGATTTGCCCACGGGACCGATCCCGGCCGGTTTCTTTGCACAGCTCGATACGGTCGCGACCGTTCGAGATCTTCTCATCGTAGGTCTGAATCTGATCTGCGATCCGAAGCACGGGGAGTGCGGGGTCACCGGGGGGGTGGCCGCCTACAACTACGGCACCGTCAACCGCACGTCTGTCAAGGGAACAATCCACGCGTTCACGGGCTGCATGGGAGGGCTGATTGGCCTTAACGCCGGAACCGTGGCCCGATCCTCAGCGAACGTCGAAATAGAGAACACCAACGCGGATCCCGCATGCCCTACACCGCTGTATAAGGTCGCCCTCGGTGGACTGGTGGGTTACAACTCCGGAACCATCGTTCAATCCTTCTCGGCCGGGTACTCCCTCCACAACCAACACGGATCGAGGGCATTGGGTGGCTTGGCCGGCGTGAATACCGGTACAATAGAGAACTCATATGCAACAACCAATGTGCACGAGGGTGGGACCTATTACGCCGAACCTTATGCTGGAGGACTCGTAGGGTGGGATTCGAACCCGGAGTCGGGCGCGACCGTCACCCAATCCTATTCGACGGGAGAAGTTGATGCGGGGGGCGACTTCTACACTTGCCAAGGTACGTTCCTCGGACTCAGGGCTGACAACAGCGGCGTATCCGCATCCTATTGGGATACGGATCACAACGAGTTCGGTCTGCGCGCGGTGGGTTGCGGAACGGAAGACGGACTCACCGGACTGACGGACGCGCAACTCCGATCCGGCTTGCCGGCTGGTTTCGATCCGAAGATTTGGGGACACGATCCCACCATCAACGGCGGCTATCCGTACCTGCTCGCAAATCCGCCGCCGTGAGCCGGTCAGCTGCCGTCGCTTAAGCGAACTGCAATCGCTAACGCTCCTGGCCGGCGGCGCCGCCCGCCTCGCTGAAATCGGCCCCCGGATAGCCCGCAAGGCTCGGCGCCGGGACGGGTTCGCCCAAGGCGGTGCTCACCGCCGCGCCCAGCGCCGCGATCACCCGCTTCATGTCCTGAACGCGCTCTTCCGAGGATTGCTTTTCGACACCCGGCAGCCGATCGATGCGGCGGGCGCTCGCCTGCACCTGCTCGAGTTCGACGCGCAGCTTTTCCTGCTGCGTGGTGAAGAGGCGAACGGCGTCTTCGATATAGGTGCTTGGCATGATTGCCATCCGGGCAACAACTTCTCCCAACGCGCATCGAGCGAAATCGTGTCGCGCGACCCGACTTTCAAACGGAAATTTTGCGCCGCCAGGAGGAATCGCGCCATTTGACAGTGGAACCATGGCGCAGCACGCGATTCTCTTAAGAATGAACCGCTACTTTTTTCACTTCCGCCAAGGCGACGACATCGCGCGCGATGCGGTGGGCATGTACCTGCGCGATCTCGAGGCGGCGCGGGAGGAAGCCATCCGCACCTGGCGCGACCTCCTTTCCATCGCTGCGCGCGCCGGCGAGTCGCCGGCGGATTGCGAGATCCAGATCGCCGACGCGGGCGGCGAGCCAGTGCTGACCATCCCGTTCGGCGACAGCAACCGGCTGCACTGAAACGGCCCCGCAAGAGTCGTCGCGACTCGGCGCCCATGAGCCTCGGACCTGCCGGTTCGCCGGACGGATAAAAGTCTCCGCAACGCGGTAACGGCTAGCTAACCGCTTCTCCGGTTTTCCGGGAACAGCACCGCGCAACCGCCAATTGTAGCCAGTGGATAAGCGAAGGTTTGTGCGGGGATGGCTGTGGAGGGACGTTAGGACAGTGGAGAATCCCCATGCACACCATCCCAACTCTCGCCGCCGGCCTGACCCTCGCCCTTTCGACCTTGCCCGTCTGGGCAGGCGCCGAGCCGGTCGAGCGGCCGCAACCGCCGGCCTCCGCGCAATCGCAGACACAAGCCTCCGTGGCGCCGGCCGGCGTCAGTAGCTGGGCCTTCGTCAGCGGCAACGGCGCGCTCGGTCGCAATCGCAACGCGACCGGCGCAACCCACCTCAGCACCGGAAAATACCAGGTCGATTTCAACAGCAACGTCCGGCTTTGCGGTTACACCGCCACCATTGCGGGCAAGGCCGGCATTCCGGCGCCGGCGCTGATCGTCGTCGCCCATCGAAAGGGCGTGCCGAACGCCGTATTCGTGGGAACCTTCGACACGCTGACGCTGCTGCCCGCCGACCACCGGTTCAGTCTCAATGTCGCCTGCTGACGCAGGCCGATTTACGCCTGACGAAAGGGCGGCAGGAATGCCGCCCTTTCTCAATGTGCGATCTAGCGGCGTTCACTGGGCTCTCATTGCCAGTTTCGGACCGACCTCCTCATTGCACGGAGACGGCCTGCCGGCAGCCACATTGAACCTGGCCTGCTCGCCAGAATTCCGCTCTCCCCGCAATCAGACGAAATATAGAGCAAATCGCCCTCACCTCGGCGCCATATCCCTGATAACCTCGCCCAGTTGTTCTGGAGACAGCGCCCGTGTTCGGAACCGTTGCGATTCGGATTTTCTGTGCAACACTTGCCGCTATGGCCATTCTGGCAGTGGCCACGACGACGGCGCAGGCCGGGGTGGATATCTCCACCAAGCCGACGCAGAACATGAGCTGCTCGGCCGGCGTCTGCTCGCCGATGGCGAAGAAGGCGGTGCTCAACGTCAACGACGTAACAACCATGCTCGCGGCCGGCGACCTGAAGGTGACGACCGGCAGCGGCGCTGAGGACATTCACATCGACGCGCCGTTTAGTTGGACGAGCGCCAGTCGTCTCACCCTGGATGCGCAGCGCTCCATCGAATTCAAGAAGTCGGTGACGGTCGCCGGTACCGGCGCGCTCACGCTGGCCACCAACGATGGCGGGACCGGCGGCGACTACTGGTTCGATCCCGGCGCCAGCGTCACCTTCTGGGATACCAACAGCAGCCTCACCATCAACGGCCTAAACTTTACGCTCGTCAACAGCATCAGCATGTTGGTCAACAGTAAGCACCGGCACGTAGGCCGCTTCGCACTGGCAAACAATTACGATGCGTCCGCCGACGGTACTTACACGCGGTCGCCGATCTGGTTCGTCTTCAGTGGGATATTTGAAGGACTTGGCAATAAGATTTCTACTCTTATCATAAAAAATCAGGCAAGTACATCCGTCGCGCTGTTCGCGACACTGGACGGGGGGCAAATTCGTGACCTGCTCCTGGACGACGCCAATATCGATGCGGGTGCCGCTCAGTTTGCAGCCATTCTCGTTTCAGTGAATGACTTCGCTGTACTGCGACATTGTTATGTGAATGGAGTGCTATCAAACACGGGGTCCCCTGATGGTGCATACGACTCTGCCGTGGGCGGATTAGTCGGGTACAACACTGGGCTTATCGCGAATTCGCATGCATCATCTGGCATTTCTTCGAGTTTCTATGCCGAAGCTGGTGGACTAGTGGGCGCGAATAACGGACAAATTACACAGTCGTCATCACAAGGTTCCCTAAACAATACGGGCGACAGCAGCAGTCGGATTTACGTTGGTGGACTAGTGGGCGTCGACTTGGGTGGAATAGATTTTTCTTCATCGACAAGCAAGATAACGATGAACGTGGGAGAAGGAGGGGGCCTTGTGGGGGGCTCTTTCGGGCCGATAAAAAATTCTCACGCAACCGGCTCGGTTACAGCGACGTCTTCTGCCGTGATCGGTGGGTTGATTGGGTACACTTCCGCTCGTAATGCGCTTGCAATTCAAGACTCGTACGCCACGGGCGACGTGACGGGCGGCGATCAATCGGTCGCCGGAGGTTTGGCGGGACATAGCGGCTCAATCATCGATTCTTCATTCGCCACCGGAAATGTAAAAGCTGGCGCCTCGTCCCAGATAGGCGGAATCGTTGGGAGCGTGTTTTACGACGGCTTCAACGACTACGGCATGCTGCTCCATTCATATGCGACCGGGTCCGTAACGGGAGGTGACAACTCTTACGTGGGCGGTAGCGTGGGATACAAGGAAGAGCATGCCGGGATTTCACAGGTCTATTCTGTTGGCACAACCCGTGGCGGGTTGAACGTGGTCATTGGAGGAATGCTCGGTTACGATCATCTTCCTCACAGAAAAAACGATATCTCCGCTTCCTACTGGGACCTTGATACCAGCGAGATCAATGATCCAAGCCAAGGCTCAGGAAATATCCCGAATGATCCGGGTATCACCGGGCTTACGGACGTTCAGCTAAAGACCGCCCTGCCGACCGGATTTCACCGGAAGGTCTGGCGGCAGAATCCGACCATCAACAACGGCTATCCGTATTTGCTCGACAATCCGCCGCCGAAGTGAAGCACGCAGGTTCCGCTCACATCTCGTTAGCGCGGGAGACGATCGTGCCGACGAGACCGTAGGCTTTGGCCTCCTCCGCGCTCATCCAGAAATTCCGCTCGGTGTCGGCCACGATTTTCTCGAATGGCTGGCCGGTTTCGGCGGCGATCTCGCGGTTGATCCGCTCGCGCATCTTGAGTATCTCCTCCGCCTCGATGTGGATATCCGACGCCTGGCCGGAGACCCCGCCCAGGGGTTGGTGCAGCAGGAAGCGGGTGAACGGCAGGCAGTAGCGGTTCTCGCGCGGCGCGCCGAGATAGATGTGCGCGCCGGCGCTCGCCACCCAGCCGGTGCCGATGATCTTCACCTTCGGCCCCACGAAGCGGATGACGTCGTGAATGGTGTCGCCGGATTCCACATGGCCGCCCGGCGAGTTGAGGATGACGCGGATGTCGCCGTCGCCCTCGGCGGCGAAGGCGAGCAGCTGGGCGGTGACCCGCTCGGCCATCTTCATGTCCACGTCGCCGAAGATCAGCACCGTGCGCGATTTGAACAAGGCCTGGGCGACGGGCGAAATCGGCGCCTCGGGGGGCTTTTCTTCGGGCTTCTGTTTTTCTTCGTCGAGACTGCGGTCGAAACCGTCGAAGCGGTGCAAAGGCGTACTCCTGCTGGATGGCCCACCTGATCTAATGTGCTTCGCGGCTGGAGCCAAGCGGGTTGGGGGCGAGGCCACAATCGAAGGTGCTTGCCTCGGCTGACGCAGAAAGAACCCTCGTTTCGTACAAGCCGTGTCGGTGAGGCCCTCAGGACGGTCTGCGCGTTGCCGTTCAGGCCGGGTCGAGGAACGTTGCGATGGACACGTTTGTCAGTCGGGAGAGTGAGCCCCCTGCGTCTCCGGCAGCCGAGACGTATCTCTGTATTCTGAACGGCGCGGCGCACTCCGGAAAAGCGCAGGCTGCGCGCGCGCGTCTGGCTGCGATTTTCGCGGGGCTGAACCGGGACGTGCGGATCGTCATGCCCACCGACGGCGAGGAGATCGTCAGGCAGGCGCGGGAAGCGGTACGTGAAAGCCGGCGCATGGTAATCGCGGGCGGCGGCGACGGCACGATCAACGCGGTGGCGAACGCGCTTGCCGGAACGCAGACGACGCTCGCCGTCCTTCCTCTCGGGACGCTCAATCATTTTGCCAAGGACCTCGGCGTGCCGCTGGCACTGGAGGACGCCGCGGCGAATGCCTTCTCCGGCGAGGTGCGCTCGGTCGATGTCGCAGAGGTGAACGGCTGCGTGTTCCTCAACAATTCCAGCATCGGACTCTACCCCCGCATCGTCCGCGAGCGCGAAGCCTTGCAGCGCAAGGGCGAAAGCAAGTGGGCCGCCCTGGCGCAAGCGGCTCTCGCGAGTGTGCGGCGCTCCCGGGCCGTGCGGGTCCGTCTGCTGTCGGCAGAGCGCCACGTCGCCATGAAAACGGCCTTCGTGTTCGTGGCAAACAACATGTACGAACTTGCCGTGCCGCAGCTGGGAGCACGAAAGACATTGGAAGGCGGCACGCTGTGGGCGTGCTACCTTCCCCATGCCGGACGCTTCCGGGCCATTGCAGCGACGCTGCGGGCGCTGTTCCGCGGCGCAAAGCCGGCGGCGCCGCTTGCGTTCACCACGCAAGAGCTCTGCATCGAGACGCAGCGCGCGCGCGTGCGCGTCGCCTTCGACGGCGAAGTCCGGGACATGGAGACGCCGCTGCGCTACCGCACGCGGCCGCGCGACTTGCGGGTCGTCGTGCCGCGCGCAGCGTCCTGATGCGCAGGGTCGTCCATATCTCGGATCTGCATTTCGGCCGCGCCGACAAAGCGGTGCTCGACGATCTCCATGCGGCCATCGTTGCGGCCAGGCCGGACGCGGTGGTTGTCTCTGGCGACCTGACGCAGCGCGCCCGCGCCGAGCAATTCGCCGAAGCGCGGCATTTCCTCGACACCCTGCCCCACCCCCAGATCGTGGTGCCCGGAAATCATGATGTGCCTCTCTACAACGTCGCGGCGCGCTGGCTCGCGCCGCTCGGAAATTACAAGCGGCATATGGGACGCGATCTCGAACCGTTTTATGCCGACGGCGAAATCGCGATTCTCGGTTTGAACACCGCGCGATCCCTGACGTTCAAGAACGGCCGCATCAACCGGGGGCAGGCGGCGCGGGCGTGCGCGCGCTTTACAGCGCTGCCCGAAAGCGTCGTGCGGATCGTGGTGACTCACCATCCCTTCTCACTTCCGGTCGGACACACCAAGCACACCATCGTCGGCCGGGCCGCCATGGCGATGACGGCCTTCGCGCAATGCAAGGTGGACATCATCCTGTCGGGTCATCTCCACGCCAGTCACGCGATCACCAGCGAGACGGTCTACGCCGGTTCCGACCACCGGGCCCTGCTCGTCCAGGCGGGCACCGCGAGTTCGGCACGCCGGCGGCACGAGCCGAACGCGTTCAACATTCTCCGGGTGGAGGGCGCGCAGGTGCTTATCGAGCGCCTAGGCTGGAAGGCGGGGTCCGGGTTCGCGGAAATTGCGAAAGAAACCTTCCGCCGCGGTCCCGGCGGGTGGTCCAGGACCGGTGAAGAGCGGCACTGAGAGGGCCGGGAACCAAACCACCACAGCCCACGTTGGAGGGTGGCGAGGTGGAGGGTCCGGAGGCTTCCCAATGTCCGTTCATGTCGACGTTCCATCGCTCAAGCGGCCGGAGCAGTATCGCCGGCTGGCGCGCGAGGCAATTCAAAAAGCGGAATCGGCGCCATCGCCTTACTTCCGGCTGAGCTATCTCAGCCTGGCGGCCGGATGGCGCGCGCTCGCCGACGAAGCGGAGAAGGCGTTCGATGCCTGCACGCACGCCGAAGTCGAGGCATGGCGGGACATCTGGCCGGAGCAGCGCGCCAGCTGATCAGTGCCGCCGCCGGCATCATCGAATATCCGCAATCCGAGGGACAGTTTCCGCGACGTGCGATTTCGCAGGCGTGGCGAATCATGCAATTTGTGTCGTTGGGGGAGCCGCGTCGTTGCAGGCGCGTTTGGCTTGCATGGGGATGATCATTCCGCTGGAAGACGCGCGCCGCGTTCACGACATGATTCGGCAGGAGCCCGTGTTGGCAGCGTTGCGCCACCCGCGGTCGCGGCCGGAAGACCGGCAGGGCCGCATCGTGCAATTCCGGCAAAAGGCGGAGGAGCTGCGCACGATTTCCGATGACATCATCCTGTCGGAGACCAGGTCGACGCTGTTGAACCTGGCGCAAAGCTACGACCACATGGCGCGGACCCTGGAAGATTTGCCGCAGGGCTCCGAAGCGTAACTGTCCCCCTGAAGATTCAAGCGCAACTGGCTCGCACGGCCCCGTTTCCGTGCGTGTTTCCAGACCACATCAGTCGATCGCAGCGACCGCCGCGCCGAGCGTCTCGCCGATGGCGGCATGAATGACGAGATCGGCGAGATCGTCCTGTTCGGTGGCCTCGCGATTGACGATGACCAATCTGGCGCCGATGCGCTTGGCGAGCCGTGGGAACCCGGCGGCCGGATAAACAACAAGCGACGATCCCAGAACAATAAACAGATCGCAGGCGAGCGTAGCCTGTTCGGCGCGCGCCATCTCAAGCTCCGGCATCGCTTGGCCGAAGGAGATGGTGGCCGTCTTGACGAGTCCGCCGCAGGCCGAGCAATCCGGCGGCTCCCCATGCGCCTCGAAATGGCGTCGGATCGGATCGAGCTCGAGACGCGCCCCGCAGTCGAGGCATTTGGCGTAGCGCGTGTTGCCGTGGAGTTCGATCACCTGCTCTGCCGGCACGCCCGACTGCTGATGGAGATTGTCGATGTTCTGGGTGATGACGTGACTCGCCTTGCCGCGGCGAACCAGATCGGCGATGGCGAGGTGCCCCGCGTTCGGCTGGACGGTGGAGAACATTTCCTCCATCGCGAAGCGCCGCCGCCACGCTTCGCGTCGCATCTCCGCGGAGGACACGAAATCCTCGAAATCGATCGGCGACATCTTCGTCCAAATGCCGCCGGGCGAACGGAAATCCGGAATGCCGGATTCGGTGGAGATGCCGGCGCCGGTGAACACCACGGCGCGTTGCGAGGCGCGCAGCATCGATGCCAGCGATGCCGCGCTCTCGCGAATGTCAGACTCCGAGCGTGGAGGCCGCAATCAATGGGTCTCTCCCTTGCAATCGGCGGAGACCCAACGGCCTTCCATCGTGGTGGTGCTGTTGATCGGATGCCCGTTCTGGGTTCCGGCGATGCTGCTCTTGCCGGTGTAGTGCTCCGCCGAATCATAGTTGATCTCGAAATGCCCCGTGGCATTCATTTCGCCGGAGCAGACAAGATCCGCGCTGAACGACTGGCCGCCCGCCTTGAGGTTCGACATCTTGCAGTCCTGCGCGCCGCGCATCGGCGGTGGCTTGATCGCGTCCACTTCGGCCTGCGTCATGCAGTGCTGGACGGTCATCGAACGGCCGTTCATCGTCATCCCATGTGCACGCATGGCCGCCTGTGCTTGCGGCGGCAGCGTCGACAGGTCGGGCATGCCGGGCATGTTCATGGTGACGGTGACGCTCCACAGGCCGGCCTTGCCATGGCTCGCGATTGCCGGGACGGCAACCAGCGCCAGGGCCGCCAGTCCGGCGCCAAGATAGAAAACGCGTTTGGAAACCTTCATGAAATTCCTCCGTTGGGCCGACGCGGCGACGGCGGAAATCTGGCACAGAATCGCAGCGCTTGAAAACGGCAGATCGCGAGCGGCTCAGGCCGTGTCCGGCTGTCCCGGGTGGGTCCCGGGGCGCTGCGGCAGAATCAGGATGCAGGCCACGATGAACGCTGCGAGCACCGCGCTCGCGAGCGGTCGGCTGAGCGCGAGGCCGCCATGGCTAACCGGTTTGTCGAGCAGGTCGCCGACGGTGGCGCCCAGCGGCCGGGTGAGGATGAAGGCCGCCCAGAACAGCAGCACGTGCGAAATGCGGGTCCAGAAATAGAGTGCCGCCACGATTGCCAGCGCGCCGCCGAACACCAGCGCGCCGATTTCATAGCCCAACCCCATGCCGGGCGGATTTTCGTCTGGACCGGCCGCCACCCAGTCGCCCAGCGCCGTGCCAAGCGTTTGCGAGAATGTAATGGTGGCCCAGTAGAACGCCTCGACTTTGGGCGTGTTCACCGTCTCAACCGAAACCGTGCCTTGCGACCAGTACCACACTGCGAGGCAGGCGAGCACGCAGGCAAGCAGGACGGTCGACCCGCCAGCATAGCCGATGCCGAGGGACCGGTCGGCGAAATCGGCCATGGTGGTGCCGGCGGTGGTCGAGGCGATGATGGTCGCCCAGTAGAGGAACGGGTGAAACCGCCTGGCGGAAATCTGCACCGCCACCAGCACCACCAGCGCGGTGAGGAAGATCGCCGTGCCGATCAGATAGCCCAGGTTCATCGTCATGCTGACGGTGTCGCCGCCGGTTTCCCCCAGGGTGGTGGCGGCGATCTTGACGATCCAGAAGCCCAGGGTGA
Organism: Alphaproteobacteria bacterium UBA6038; assembly: GCA_002429315.1. GTDB lineage: Bacteria > Pseudomonadota > Alphaproteobacteria > Micropepsales > Micropepsaceae > Rhizomicrobium. The sequence continues at coordinate 104,599 of DIZC01000025.1, read as the reverse complement.
CCGCGGGCACCTTGCTCAGGACGGGGCGGGTTGCGTGCGCGATGGACATGGGCGGATGCCTTACCAGAAGCCAGGGCCAGGCGTAACTGACACCCCCGTCAGGAATGGCTTTGCGGATTTCCTGGCGGGGCGCTCCGGGAAAGCCTCCGGAATTTGAATAAAAATTTGCTTCTGCCGGGAACCAATTTGGGGCCGGTGCCGTTGTTGGCCCCGATCTTCGAGAGGGAACTTACATGACTGTTCATTACAGGGGGCGCCTCCTAGCAGGCGCCGCGATGGTGTCGCTTTGCCTTATGTCTGCCAATTCTTCCGATGCTTCAACCGTTTGGGCTAACACGCATACGCAAGCCATTGTGCTTGCGAAGGCGACGTCCCTGAGCGCGCTCGATCCGGCGAAGACGCTGCGCATTACCGTTGCGCTACAAATGCAGAACCGGCAAGATTTGGAAAACCTCGTGCGGCAGCAGGCCACGCCCGGCTCGGCCAGCTACAACACGCACATCACCCCCGCCCAGTTCAATGCCACCTATGCGCCGAACCTCGCCTCGGTGCAGGCCGTCAAGAATTATCTCGGCGGCGCTGGGTTGCGCAATATTTCGGTCGAGCCCAACAGGCTTTTCGTCAGCGCGACGGGAACGACGGCGCAGATTGAGACAGCCTTTAACACGCACCTTGCGAGCTTCAAGCAGAAGGGAAAGACGGTGTTCGTCAACACGAGCCCGGCACAGGTGCCGCAAGCGTTGAGCGGCATCGTTCTGTCCGTGCTCGGCCTCAACAACGTCCGGGCAACGACGCCGATTACCCAGTGCGATATCTCGCAGCCGACCTGCCTGCGCTTTTCCTATGATCCTCCGACCTACTGGAAGGCGTATAACGTCGGGAAGGTCACCAAGGCGTGGAAGACGTCGATCGCGGTGATGGCGGAGGGCGACGTCAGCAAGGTCATCCCGGATCTGCGCATCTTCGAGTCGGCGATGGGTCTTCCGCAGGTGCCGGTCAGCGTGGTGCGGGTCGGACTCGCGAGCCCGGATAGCGCCGGTCTCGACGAATGGGATCTCGACACGCAGTACACGACCGGCATGGCCGGGGCGGTGAAGACGCTCTACATCTACGCGACGACCTCGCTCACCGATCAGGACACGGCGCTCGAGTTCAATCATTGGGCGCGCGACAATCTGGCTCAGGTCGCCAACGCATCGTTCGGGATCTGCGAATTCTTTCCGTTCCTCGACGGGACGATGGTCGCCGACGATCAGGTGTTCCTCGAAGCCGCCGCGCAAGGCCAGACGATGTTCTCTTCCACCGGCGATACGGGATCGTTCTGCCCTGTTGGCGCGGCGGCGAACGGCGTGCCGGCCGGTGCGCCGTTCGTAAATTTCCCGGCAACGTCACCGTATGTGATCGGCGTCGGGGGCACGACGCTCATTACCAATGCCGACGCCAGCTACAACAGCGAAGTTGCATGGTATGCGGGCGGCGGCGGCATCAGCCAGTTCGAGTATTCGCCCTATTGGCAATCGCCGATCATCCCGACCAACAATCCGAGCGTTCCGGCGACGTTCCGCGCGATTCCGGACGTGTCGATGGATGCCGATCCCAACACGGGCGCCATCGTCTACATCAACGGCCAGGTGAACTATTTCGGCGGCACGAGTCTGTCGTCCCCGCTGGCGGCCGGGGTGTGGGCGCGGCTGCAGAGCTCGTACGGGAACACCCTCGGGTTCGCCGGGCCGAGGCTCTACGCGAACTATCCGGCGTTCGGCACCGCACCCGGCACGCCGTCGGGCCCGACACGGATGGTGGACGGTATGCACGACGTGCTCACCGGCGCGAACGCCCTTTACACATCCCTGCCGTACTATGACTTCACGACAGGTTTGGGCACGCTGAACGTCGCAGCAAAGCGGGCGGTCGTGCCGCATTAGCTCACGCGCAGTCTGCTTGAACGAAGAAAGGGCCGGAGCATTCCGGCCCTTTCTGTTGGGAAATCAGTCGTGCCTCACGTTTTCGCGAGTTTCCACGCATCGCCGGCGGGTGCTGTGCCGGCATCGTAGGGACGCGCGAGCAGCATGTAGAGTGCGCCGATACCGATGAGCACGAGCCAGGTCAGCCCCATGGAATAGTTCAAGTACCATGGTGCGGTCGGCGTGCGCGGCCACAGCATGTCAATCAATGCGCCAACGCCGTATGCCAAGGCCACGATATTCACCGGCCAGGCCCACGCGCCGAGCCGGAATTGTCCGGCCGGTTTCCAGCCGCGGGCGCGCGCCACCAGTGCGCCCAGGACGATCATCTGGAACGCCGCATAGATGCCGATGATGGCAGAGTTGACGATGGTGGCGATAGCATTGGCGAAGAAATCGCCGAGGCAGACGATCACGCCCGCGATGACTCCGGACAGCACCAGCGCGCGCACCGGCACGTGCGTGTGCGGCGAAATGGCGGAGAGATAGGCGCTGCCGGCGATCATGCGATCGCGCGCATAGGCGAACACCAGCCGGCTGGTGGCGGCCTGCAGCGACAGAATGCAGGACATGAAGGACACCATCACCACCGCGACCACCAGCTTCTCGCCCGTCGGTCCGAACACCGACAGCAGCACGGTTTCGACCGGCGTTGTGTTCTTGCCGGCGATCACCGCCGCAATATCGGGCTGCGCAAGGATGAGCGCCAGACACACGAACGCCGCCGCCGCCATGCCGACATAGATCGTCATGCGCATGGCGCGCGGGATGGAGAGGCCCGGGTTCGGTGTTTCTTCGGCCACGTCGCCGCAGGCTTCAAAGCCGTAGCAGGTGAAGAGGCCGGTGACGGCAGCGGCGAAGAAGAACGGCCAGTAGGCACCCGGCGCGCCGATATTAAAAGTGTTCACCACGACGGACAGCGGCTGATGGCGATGGAACAGCAGCAGATAGCCACCCACGATAATCGCGCCAACGATCTCACAGACGAATCCGAACATGGCGACGCGCGCAAGCAGCTTGGTGCCGGCGAGATTGATCAGGGTGGAAATGACCACCAGCGCTAAGGCTACCGCCGTGGTGATGGCCGGCGTGACGGTGAAGCCCAGCAAGGTGGCAAGAAATGGCCCGGCGCCGACGGCCACGGCGGCGATGGTGACGAACAGCGCCCAGCCGTAGATCCAGCCCGCCATCCACGCCCAGCGCTTGCCCACCAGCCGCCGCGCCCACGGATAGAGGCCGCCGGAGATCGGGAATTGCGACACCACCTCGCCGAAGATGAGGCAGACGAGGAACTGGCCGGCCGCCGCCAGAAAGTACGACCAGAACATCGGCGGCCCACCGGTGGAGAGGCCCAGATCGAATACCGAATAGACCCCGACCACCGGCGACAGGTAGGTGAAGCCGAGGGCGAAATTCTGCCACACGCTCATCGAGCGGTCGAATTTTGCGGTGTAGCCCAACGCGGCCAGTTGGGCGCTGTCGGCTTCGTCGCCTGTGGAGTTCATCCGCCGCCCCGTTTGCTCCGCTATTTCTGGACTGGCATTTGTCGCCGCGTCAATCCGACCCTCCCCTTGAGGGAGGGTCGGAATTTGCGAACATCGGTGACGCACATTCGGTGAAGGGGTGAGTTCTAATCGTCCTCCCCCGTTTACGGGGGAGGTGGCTCGCATGACCCCGGACTTGATCCGGGGGAATGCGAGACGGAAGGGGGACATTGCGCCCCTTCCGCCTCGCTGCGCTCGGCACCTCCCCCGCAAGCGAGGGAGGATAAGGTGTTCCGCTTCACTCCAGATTTTTCGACACTCCCTCAAGGGGAAGGTAGAAGAAGAAGGTCGATAATGGACATGGAAATGGACACGCAGCTTCTCATCGGCGGGAAATTTGAGCAGGGACAAGGGGCGCCCGAGCGGATCGTCAATCCGCGGAACGGGCAGCTGATTGTCGAGCTGCCGGAAGGCTCCGACGCCCAGGTGGATACTGCTGTCGAGGCGGCTGCGCGCGCCTTTGATGCGTGGTCGCGCACCACGCCGGCCGAGCGCAGTGCCGCGCTGCTGAAGATCGCCGACGCCATCGAGCGCGATGCGGAAAGCTACGCCGATCTCGAATCGCTCAACTGCGGCAAGCCGCGGCATCTGGTGCTGGCGGACGAAATCCCGGCGATTGTCGATTGCTTCCGCTTCTTCGCCGGCGCCTGCCGCACCGTGCATGGACCGCTTGCCGGCGAATACCTGCCCGGCCACACCTCGATGGTCCGCCGCGATCCTATCGGTGTCGTCGCCTCCATCGCGCCGTGGAATTATCCGCTGATGATGGCGGCGTGGAAGGTCGCGCCGGCGCTCGCGGCCGGCAACACCATCGTGCTGAAGCCGTCGGAGCAGACGCCGCTCACCGCGCTGAAGCTCGCGCGGACCCTGGCCGAGATACTGCCGGAGGGTGTGGCCAACGTCATTGCCGGCCGCGGCGCCACGGTGGGCCAGCGCCTCATCAACCATTCCGCCGTCGCGATGATCTCGCTCACCGGCGATGTCGGCACGGGTCGCAAGGTGATCGCCGCTGCCCAAGCCACCCTCAAGCGCACCCATCTGGAGCTAGGCGGCAAGGCGCCGGTGATCGTGTTCGACGATGCCGATCTGGAGTCGGTGGTCGGCGGGTTGCGCACATTTGGCTTCTACAACGCGGGACAGGATTGCACTGCGGCCTGCCGCGTCTATGCCGGGCCGAAGCTGTACGACAATCTGGTCGCCGATCTCTCCTCCGCTGCCGGATCGCTGAAGTTCAATCAACAAGACGATTCCGAAAACGAAATCGGGCCGCTGATTTCCGAGCGCCAGCGCGAGCGCGTCTCCAGTTTCGTCGAACGCGCGAAGGCCACAAAGCATATTGAGATCGCGACGGGCGGCATGCAGCCGGCGGGTTCAGGCTTCTATTATCAGCCCACCGTCGTTGCCGGCGCGGAACAGGGGGATGAAATCGTGCGGCGCGAAGTGTTCGGCCCGGTCATCTCCGTCACCCGCTTCTCGGACGTGGAGCAGGCCTTACAATGGGCCAACGATTCCGACTACGGCCTGGCCTCGTCGGTGTGGACGAAAGACATCGGCCGCGCCATGCAAGCCGCGGCGCGGCTGCGTTATGGCTGCACCTGGATCAATTGTCATTTCATGCTGGCCAACGAGATGCCGCACGGCGGCCTGAAGCAATCCGGCTACGGCAAGGACCTCAGCATGTACGCTCTGGAGGATTACACCGTTCCGCGCCACATCATGGTGAAGCTGCCATAGCTTAGTGGCGCAAAGCGCTTTCGCGGTCGCCGGGGCGGTAGTCCGCCTCGATGTGTCCGCGCAGCATGTCACGGGTGAATAGCACCGGTTTCGTCTTCATCGCGACGAACAGCGGCGTCTGGTCGGCATAGTGCCGCGAGCTCGAATCCAACGTCGCCGACCCGAATTGATGGATGCTCTCCGATGAGAGCTTGCCGGCTTTGTCCCAGGTGACGAACATGATGAACGTGTCGCCGCCTTGCGCGCTGAGCGTGCCGTCCGGCTGCTCCCTGCCGTAGACGGCGCGGTACACGTCCGGCCCGCCGTCGATAGCGAGGTCCAGCTTGCCGCGGCGGATGCGGTTGACCCTGCCCCATTCCGGATCGAGCCGGCCAAAATGCGCTTTCAACAGCGCGATCGCCTGCTTCAGCGCATCGAGAGGCTTCATCCCGGGCGGGCCGCCCTCCTCCGCGGGCGCCGCACGCATGCCCATCAGCACGGCCAGCGCAGCGCCGCGGTTGCGGCGATCCGTCCGGAAATCCCAGCCACGAAGAATCTGCTGTGCCGCCTTGAGATCGCCATCCGCCTTGGGATCGACCGTGACAACCTCGGCGATTTCGCGGGCGAGTTCGGAGCGGCGGCTGTAGGCGAGATCGAATTTGTATCTGCGGAAGGCGTCCGCGCCGATCGCGCGGTCGGCACCGAAGGTTTCCAGGGCGCGCCAGGCGCGGTTGGTCATGTTGGTCTGGATGCCCATCCAGGCCGGGAAGCTCGCCGGCTTCAAGTTGTCGGAAGCTCCCGTGGCCTGAAACGGCGTGTTGTTGGAGTTGAACACGAACCCGGATTTCGGATTCCAGATCTGCGGCACCTTGTCGAACGGCAGATAGCGGTGCCAGATCAGATCCGAGCGGTCGCCCGGAAGGACATGCTTCCAGTCGAAGCCAGGCTTCCGCGCCGGAAACTGGCCGTTGTAGACGTAGCCGATGTTCCCCTTCTCGTCGGCATACACGTAGTTGATGCTGGGCAACGCCTGCAGCGCCATCGCCGCGCGCCACTCCGCCAGATTACGCGCCTTGTTCAGACGATAATATTGCAGCACCTGGCGCACTTCGTTCATTCCGGCATAGCGGATGGCGAAGACGCCGTGATCGGTCTTGAGGACCGGCCCCTGCGCCGCAAACAACACGTCGCGGTGCACGGTCCACATCAGCGGACCGAAGATCTTGATCCGAATGGCCGCATCTTCGATCCGGAAATCGCGCCATCTGCCGTCCAGCCTGTATTGATGATCGTTGCGAGGATTGATCGTCAGCCGATAGACGTCCGCCAAATGAGGCTCATTGACGGTGTTGGCCCAGCCGAGGTGCGCGTTGTGGCCATGCAGCATGAACGGCGTACCGGGAAAGAAGCCGCCCGCCACGTGCCAGCCCTCGCCACTTTCGAGCACCGCTTCATACCAGGCGACCGGCCCGACGTAGGGCTGATGCGAATTCACCAGCAGGCGTGTGGCGCCGTCCGCCGAGCGTGACGGGCCGACCGCGACGCCGTTGGAGCCGACGGGAACGGCCTTGCCGTTCGCCGCCGGCGCTGTGAGTTTCTTGAGCACATTATCGAGGCCGTAGAAGAACGGCGTCTTGAACACGAAGCCCGCCACCACGTCCTTGCCGGTCAGCGGGAGCAGCCCCGGTTTCACCAACTCGGGATGCAGTGCGGCGTAATAATTGATGCCGTCGGCGTACGCCTCCACCACACTGCGAACATCGGCGGGAAGACCCTTGGCATAGCGCGCGTTAACGGTCTCCCAGACGCGGAAGAGATGCACGAGGTAATCGGTGACGGCCGCATGATAACCTTCGCTCGCCGCCAGCTGTCCCCGGCTTGCCAGCGCGACATCCTGGATGGTGGCGAAATCTTCCTCGCAATGCGCGAAGGCGAAGCCGAACGCGACATCGGCATCGCGCTTGCCGAAGATGTGGGGAACGCCAAAATTGTCGCGCACGATCCGGGCGTGGTAGTTAGACGCGCGCGCGAGAAAGACGGCCGGATCGGGCGCATTTGGCTGCGCCAGGCGGTCCAGAGCGATGATGCTCGCCATCCCGCAAGCAACGATAAGGGCGAGCGCCAATCCGGCGAATTTCAGATATCGCATTCTGCTCCCCGGCCCTTCAGCGAATTACGCTACAAGCGGTCCCGCCGGTTCGCAATTGAGCGGCACGAACGCGCGGATTACGCTGCCGGAGAAGGAACCATCGCATGACCATCTCCCGAGAAGACTGTCTGGCACGCGATGTCGCCGACCCGTTGGCGTTTGCGCGCGCGCGATTCATCGTCCCCCACGACCTGATTTACCTCGACGGCAATTCGCTGGGCGCGCTTCCGGCGACGGCGCCGGCCCGCCTTGCCGATGTCGTGTCTCGCGAGTGGGGCGAAGACCTGATCCGGAGCTGGAACAAGAACGACTGGATCGGCTTGCCGGCGCGGCTTGGCGCTCGCATCGCGCCGTTGATTGGCGCCGGCGCAAACGAAGTGATCGTTGCCGATTCCACATCCGTCAATCTCTTCAAATTGGCCGCGGCCGCCGTTCGCGCCAGAGCGCCACGCCGTGTGATCGTCTCCGAAATCGGCAACTTCCCCACCGACCTTTATGTGCTACAGGGGCTGGAAGACCTTCTTGGCGGCGCGATCGAGCTGAGGATGGTCCCGCGCTGTGCGCTGATGGATGCGCTCGACGACTCCGTTGCGCTGATCGCGCTCACCCACATCCACTACAAGACCGGTGAGATTCACGACATGGCGGCGATCGACGACCGCGCCCACGCCGTGGGCGCCCTGGTGCTCTGGGACTTAAGCCACAGCGCCGGCGCGGTGGAGCTTCACCTCGATCGTGACGGCGCCGATCTCGCCATCGGCTGCGGCTACAAATACCTGAACGGCGGCCCGGGCGCGCCGGCGTTTCTCTTCGTCGCGCGGGCACTTCAGCCGGAACTGCACCAGCCCTTGAGCGGCTGGATGGGACATGACGCGCCGTTCGATTTCTCCGACCGCTATCGGCCCGCGGAAGGGATCGCGCGGCACCTGTGCGGCACGCCGGTGGTGCTCGGCATGGCCGCTCTGGAAGAAGGCCTGAAGACCTTTGACGGAATTCGCATGGGCGATATCGAGAGCAAGTCGGCGGCGCTCGGCGACCTGTTCCTGTCGCTGGTCGCCGAACGTTGTTCGGATGCAGGCTTCATCGTCAGTTGTCCTCCATCAGGGGAACGCCGCGGAAGCCAGGTCGCGCTGCGCCATCCGGAGGGCTACGCCATCATGCAAGCGCTGATCGCCAGCGGCGTGATCGGCGATTTCCGGGCGCCCGATGTGATACGCTTCGGTTTTGCTCCGCTTTACACACGATATGTGGACGTGTGGGACGCCAATCACCGTCTTGCCGAGATTGTCGCGCAGCGCACCTGGCAGCAGGATCGTTTCCGAATCCGCGCGGCGGTCACCTGAGCTCCGCCAAAGCGCAATTCTCCAGTTGCAAGCGACAGCGGAAGGCTAAAACTACGTGAGGGCGCGGCCGGTGAACGCGCGAACCGGGCGCAGCCAGACTGCGATCCAGGTGTCGATCAGCGCCCTTTGCTCGCGCGGCGAGATCGGGTTGCCGGCGCGGAGGGCTTGCGTCGCGATGCCGTCGATCAGCGCCACGCAGGCGCGCGCAGCCTGGCGCAGATCGATGTCGTCCGGAAGATCGCCCGCTTTTTGCGCGCTGCGAATCAGCCGCGCGGTTCGCTTCAGCCATTCGGCGTAGCGGGCATGCGTTATCCGCCGGACCGCCACGTTATGCACCGATCGTTCCCAAAACCCGAGAAAGAAGTTCCAGTTGCCCCGCTTGTCCTCGTCGGTGCAGAGCGCGAGATAGAGCACCTGCCGCAGCGCCTCCAGTCTGTCCGGCAACTGCTCGGCCGCCTCCATTCGTGCACGCACGTCGCGCGCGGCATACTCCGACGCCTGGACGAGAAGATCGTCGATGGAATCGACATAGTGAACGAGCGCCCCGGTGGTGAAGCCGGCCTCCCTCGCCACTGCGCGCACCGTAGCGCCCGCGATACCCTTCTTCTTGATGGTACGGTAGGCCGCAGCCAGAAAGGCTTCGCGTCGCTCCTTGTGATCGACTTTTCTGGGCATGTTCCGATCTGGCTGGAGGCAAGCGCGCGACGCAATCTCTTAACCGAGAGGCGGCGCCATCCGCAAATCTCAGGCCTGGGAGCCGCTGTCCGGACCGCTGTCCGAGTCGGGAACCCTAAATGCGGACGCCGACGCGAAGCCCGAACGTCCGCGGCGGGTAATAGGCATAATTGTCCGGTTCCTGGAGACCAAACCCGAGGCTGCTCGATTGCAGACCATCGTTGGAAATCACGTCCCGGTTCTCAAGATTTTTCACGAAGGCGTCTGCCCACCAACGATTGTCCACCGAATTCCAGGTCAGATGCAGGTCCGTCTGGTGGTACGGCGACTGGCGCGCCAGCGGATTGTTGGGGGGCGTGAAGTAGACCTCTCCGGAGAAGAATATCTCCGCCCGCGGCGTGAAGCTGCCGACTGACGTGAGGAAGGTGTACTCGGCGCCGAGATCCACGGTGTAAGGCGGCGTCTGGTTCAGTTTGTTGCCCTTGAAGTCGCACAACGCTTCTGGGTGCACAAAATCGCCGTTGAAGCACGGCGAAGTGAAGAGGCTGTAGCGCCCGTCGCGCGACATGTACTCCAGGTATTTTGCATCGGTGAGTGTGACGGTTGCATTGAGGCGGAGATTGTCCACCGGAATGGCCACGGCTTCGAGCTCCAGGCCGTTGACGCGGGACTTGGCCGCGTTCTCCACACCCGACGTCACGCCAGTCTGGATGAACACCTGCATATTCACGATGTCTTCGTGAAACGCCGCGGCATTCAGTTGCAGCCGTTGGTTCAGCCACTGCGATTTCAGACCCAGCTCGTAAGACCACACATGCTCCGGATTGTATTGATTCGACAGCCCGACGATTCCGCCCCCCGAGAGATAACCACGTGCAACCGTGCCGTAGGCCATGAGGTCCGGCGTAAATTGATAACGCGCGGTCAGATTTCCCGTCCACTGCGCCCACGTTTTGTCGAACGAGCTCAGTGCCGGCGGAAAAAACAGCTTGAGAGCCGGAAGCTGATAGATCAGGAAGCTTGAGCTGGACCGCTCGTCGTGGCTGTAACGGAGGCCGAGAGAAAGGGTGAGCGGAAACGCCGCTGAGGTTTTGCCGAAATCGAAATCCACCTGTCCGAACGGGGCCCACGATTTGGTGATCGAATTGCCACCGTTGTGGAAATTGAATTCATCGAAATAGCCGGAGGACGGAAAGGGATCGAACTTAAAGACGTCATTGTAGCCAAAATCGTCATAGACGAAGTTCTCATAATTGTTGGCGTAGAAGTAGATGAAACCGCCGAGCCAGCGCAGCGGCGAATCCTCGTCCTGCGAGGCAAGACGCACCTCCTCGGATAACTGCCGCTGATGAATGGTCCAGACTTTGCCGGCGGCCATTGGCAGGTTGGAGCCGTCGCCGTCGCTGCTCTGGTCCACGTGGTTGGTCGAGTAGCCGGACACAGAGGTCAACGTCGCCCAGCCGAGATCCCAGTTCAGGGTCGCCGTGAACAAGTCGAGCTTGTTGGAGGCGCGCTCCGGATAATCGTGACAGAACTTGCGCGGATCGAACTTCGCCGCCGTGCTGAAATCGCAAGGCGAGCCCAGCGGGATCGGCGGTTGCGGCCCTGTGCCGGGAAGCGGCACACCCGGGACGATGTAGCGCGTGGGGATTTCCCACCACGCAACGTTGGTCGCCACGGGATCTCGGGAATCGAGCGTGCTGGCCGTCAGCAGAAGGTTGACGGACGGCGAAAGATTGAACAGCAGCTCGCCCCTTAGCATTGTCAGATCTTCCGCGTCCTGGTTGTGCGTAGCGCCAGGTGCGCGCGATAGGTTGTCGGCGTACGGATCGTGCTGCGCATAAACCCCGGTGACGCGGCCAAGGATCTGGACTCCACCATCGTCCACTATCGGCCCGGTGACGTAGCCGCGCACGATGTGGGCGGCATAGTCTCCGACAAGGAAATCGAGCGAAGCGCCGAATTCATCCTGCGGGCGGTTGGTGATCACGTTGATGGAGCCGCCCACCGAATTGCGGCCATACAGCGTACCCTGTGGGCCACGCAGCACTTCAATACGGTCAATGTCATAAAACTCCGGATCGATGGCGGTGGAGCGCTGGAGCGTGACGCCGTCGACGCTATAGGCCACGGGAGAGTCGCCGCCGGGGGTTGTGTTCTGGCTGCCGAGCCCGCGCATGGTGATGACATTTTCGCCGCCGGTCACACCGGCGCCAAACCGGAGCGAAGGAACACGGAAGCTCAGATCCTGAAACCCGACAATCCCCTGGGTGTCCAGCGCACTTCCCTCAAGAGCGGTGATGGCCACAGGGACTCGTTGAATGTCCTCGGCGCGCCGCTGCGCGGTTACGGTGATGCTCTCAATGGCGTTGCCACTCGACGGCGTGGGGGCCGTGTTGGGTGGTGCGCTGGCCTGCGCGAGGATGATCTCCTTTGCCGGCGCTTGACCGCTGTTCTGATCCGCAATCGCCGCGGTGACGGCGCCGCATAACGCAGCCGTTCCAAGAATGCCGATTTGCTTAAGCCGCATCGAACGCCCCCTTCGTCTATGCCGCCATGCGGCGGCCAGGCACTGCTCCCGAAACCAAATATAACACGCGTTAGATAACCGCGCAATCGCCGCTAGATCCGGGCGGCATGCTGCTCCCGAAGGCCGGACTGTTTCGCACGAGCCACTGCGGCACCATCCAGAACCGGAATCAGATGCTCTCCCGTGAGACAGAGGCTGCGCAGCACCGCTTCATGCGGAATCCTGCCGAACTGCATGAGACACATCAGCCTGTCGACGCCGATGGAGCGATATTTCTCCATCTTGCGCCGGCAGAGATCGGGATCGCCGATAATGACAGAGTCCAAATGCTCCAACACCTCGTGCGCTTCCTCGTTGGAGACCTCGTCGCCGCGGGCGAGGCGCTTCAGCAGCACGATCGTCGGCAACTCGTCCGGCGTGATTTCCAGACTGGTGGGATCGTCGCCGACGATGGCGCGCGAATTGTACGCCGCCTTGCGCGCGAGGTGCGGATTGATGCCGGCGCGGATCTGGTCGTACCAGACCGACCGCGGCACCGCGAAGGCGATGGCCGCGAAGTGCACGTACCAGAGTGCCGACCATGCCGCGCCGCTCTCGATCGCCTGGCGGCGCGATTCCGCCACGTGAACGAAGGTAAACACGCCCTTCTGGTTGTTGACGGCCTGGCCCACGGGCTGTTCGCAAGCGGCAATGCCGGCGTCGTATTCGTCGAGCAGCGATTTCATGAATTCGATGGGGCTCAGAAGCGTGGTGCCCAGAACGCCCACGCCCAGTTCGCCAGCCATTCGGAAAGACTCCGGACTGGAGGCGGTCTGCCACAATCGCGGATGCGGCTTCTGCAACGGCCGCGGGATCACTTCGCGCTCGGGCATCTGAAACAAAGCGGAGTTCCAGCTGAACGTCGGCTGGGTCCACATTTTGGGGATCACCTGCAGCGCTTCGCGCAGCTCGTCGCGCGCGGTCTCGGGATTGCAGCCGAACGTGTCCCACTCCTTGCCGCCGGTCTTGGCCATGCCAAGCTCGAACCGGCCGTTGCTGAGCACGTCCAGCATCGCACCCCGCTCGGCAACCCGCAGCGGCCCGTTTATGCGGAACGGCGCCAGCACGCCGGCATGGCCGACCCGCAGGCGCCGCGTGTTCATCGCAATCGCGGTGAGCACAACTTCCGGCGCCGAGCTGTAGCTGAACTCCGGCGCTCCGTGATGCTCTACCTGCCACCAGATATCGAAACCGTTGCGGTCGGCGGTGCGCGCCTCTTCGAGAGTGTCGGAAAGCAGCGTCCGCTCCTGCTCGGCCGTCGAAATGCTCGCACGCTGGATTTCACAGAAGATATCGAACTTCACGGGCGTGATCCTTTCGTTTGTTCAGACTCACAGGATGGCGATGGGATTCACCGGCGAGCCTGTCCCCTTTTCGATGCGCAGCGGCGCCAAGGCGATGAAGAACTCCCAGCGCCTCGTCTCCGCGCACGCCTTTTCGAGATCGGCGAGATACAAATTGTCCAAAAGGTGCAGGCCCATCGCCACCAGTCCGCACATGTGGACGGGGATCGGCCAATCCTCGACGGAGTCGGATGACGGCGTCGGATCGTGCACGGCATCGGAACCGAGCACCGCAATCTTTCGCTCGTGTAGCCAGGGGATGCAGTCCGGCCCGAGGCCGGCAAGCGTGGGATAGCCGCCGCCGGCCGGCGGATGCTGCTGACGATGGGCATCGCGGCCGACCGAAACCAGCAGGATGTCGCCCTCGCCGACCGACACCCCCTGCGCTCGCGCCGCTGCCGACAGCTCGGTGCCGGTGACTGGCTCTTTTGGGTCCACGTAAGACGCGCCGCGCAATCGGGGAATGTCGAGCAGCACGCCGCGTCCGGCAATCCCGTCTTTCACGCACATGATGCTGTTGCGGCGCGCGCCAGTCGAGCGCACTTCCCGCGCATCGACGCCATTGTACATCTTGCCGTCCACGAACACGTGGCACAGCGCGTCGATGTGGCTGGACGCAAGCCCGTGATAGGCGATGCCGATGAAATCCAGCGAGCACTCGAGCCCCGGCACGCCATGGGCGCAAGGGTCGTCGCCACCCATGACCATATGGTGCAGCGCCGGGGTGGGATTCTCCGGGCCCGGGTGAACCGGGAAATTGCGGGCGCAACTGATCTGCCTGCCGGACTGCACCAGCCGCGCGCCGGCGGCGACTCTGTCGGGCGTGAGGTAGTTCAGCGTGCCGCTTTCATCGTCGGCGCCCCAGCGGCCCCAATTCGACACTTCGTCGAACAGGTGGCGCATGTCGGTTTTGGTTTTATAGCTGGCCACGTGTCCTTCCCCGCATTCTCAGTCCTGCTTGACCAGCGATTCGGCTTTGGAATGGCGCTGACCCGGATTGAGCTCGATCAGTTCGATGAGGTTGCCGTTCGGATCGTGGCAGCAGCACACGCCGACAATTCCAAGGTCGCGGTGTGGCCCCCACATGTCGCGGGTGAACTTGACGCCCTTTTTCGCCAGCTCATCGTACGCCGCATGCACGTTCTTCGTGCGGAAGGCGATGATGCGCGGCACTTCGTCCGCCGGCGGCGGCACGGACGGAAACTTCGCCTCGGGCTCCAGCCACTCAATCAGGTCGATCATCGGGCCGTTCGGATCGGACGGCAGCACCATGAGCACGCCCCTGCCCTTCGCCCGCTTCATCCCGAAATTCGTCGCCACGAAATCCGGCCAGTCGACGTGCCGCCGGTCGTTCAGCACCTCGAAGCCAAGCAGCTTGTAGAACGCGATCGACTCATCGAGATCTCTGACGTTGACAACGGTGTGGTAGAGATGCTCGAGCCCCCAGGCGGACGCCATGTGTTTCTCCCTCGCTCGGGACGAAATATAACAGGCGTTATGGAAAAAGCAACGCGGGGTTGACTGCGGGGTCAGCCGGAGGCGATTTGCGCGCAAAGACGGGCGGCGACGCCTTCGGCATCGGAACCGATCACGACATGGACGATTGCGGCGGTGAACGACGCCACCTCACCGCTTGCAGGCCTAGCGGACGAAGTGATTCCGCTGCATGCCGGCCCGGACCACAGCGTCGCCGCGACGAAGACGTATTTGGCCTCGGCTGCAGCAATCGTGCATCTGGTGGCGGCCTGGTGTCAGGACGCTGCGCTGGAGGAGCGGCTCGCGCGGCTGCCCGGGTTGATGGAAACGGCCTGGTCGCTCGACTGGACGCCGGCCGTTGCGGCGTTGCGTTCCGTGCGGGATCTTTTTGTGATCGGGCGCGGCCTTGGCTTCGGCGCGGCGCAGGAAGCGGCGCTGAAATTCAAGGAGACTTGCGCTCTCCACGCCGAAGCCTTCAGCGCCGCCGAAGTGCAGCACGGGCCGATGGCACTGGTGAAAGACAGCTTTCCTGTGCTCGTGTTTTCGCAGGATTGCGCCGGGATACCGCGCCAACCTCGTCATGGCCGACGACGACCTGAACGTCCGAGGTGTCTGGATCGATGGAAAGCCGGTATCATCGCCGTGAGCCTATCCCGTCGCCGCGGCGGAAGATCCGGCGCCACGCTGCACGACCGCGAAGAAGGCATCACCCCCTCGGAACTGATGCATCGGTAGCGAAATTGAAACGTGGATTCACCGGAGCAAGGCGGCTGGACTTGGCGCGCCCTAGGGGAGTCGAACCCCTCTTGCAAGATTGAAAATCTTGAGTCCTAACCGATAGACGAAGGGCGCCGGTGCCCGCGGCTATAGCCGCGAGAAATGGGGGGCGCAAGTCAGAGCCCGGCAGGCGCAAGTCACAGCCCCGCGGCCGCGGCGTCTTCCACGTGAAGCTGCACGCGGCGGCTGCCGTTCCATTCGTCAGCCTGCAGGCGGCCGGCAATATGGACCGGGCGCCCGCGCGCGCCGAGCAGCCCCTGCCCCAGCGGCGCGGTGGCCGCACGGAACGCAATCGCGTCCAGCCGCGCGCCGTCGCCGCCGCGAAGCTGCAGCTTCACGTGATCCCGGCCGACAATTTCGGCGAAGGCGATCCGCATGTCCGCAAAGGCGAGCAGCGGTTCGGGATTGCCGGCCCCGAACGGCCCCAGCCGCGCAATTTCATCGACCAGCGCCGCGCTGCTTCCGGCCGCCGATGCGAGCGCCTCGATCGTGAGTTCCTTTGCGGCATTGGAGCAGCTGGCGGCGGCGGCGTCATGCGACGCAACGAACGCGCGGAATTCGCCAAGCTGTGTGCGCGTCAGCGACACGCCCGCGGCCATCGCGTGACCGCCGCCGCTGTCGAGAATCTTCTGCTCGCGCGCGGCGCGCACGAGAGCGCCGATGTCGAAGCCTGGAACCGAGCGCGCGGAGCCGCGGCCCAATCCGCCTTCGAAGCCGATGGCGAAGGTTGGCTTGCCGAAGCGCTCGCGCACCCGGCCGGCGATGATCCCGACCACGCCGGAATGCCAGCCGTCGCCATCCAGCACCAGAATTGGGGCCTCGGGTTGCGCCGCCGCCATCGCCATGGCTTCGTCGAGGATGGTGGATTCGATGGCGCGACGCTCTTTGTTATGAAGATCGAGCGCCTTTGCCAGCGCCTCGGCACCGGTTTTCGCCGTAAGCAATTCCACGCCGAGACTGCAGCGCCCGACGCGGCCTCCCGCGTTGATGCGCGGGCCGAACACGAATCCCAGATGATGCGGCGTGCACGGCGGTGTAATGTTCGCGACAGAAGCGAGCGCGGCAAAACCCGGACGTGACAGCATCGAAAGCCGCGCCAGCCCGCTGCGCACGAAGGCGCGGTTGATCCCGAGAAGCGGCACCACGTCGCACACCGTCGCCAGCGCCACCAAATCGAGGTGTTCGCGCAGGTCCGGCTCCGGGATACCGTTTGCGGCGTACCAGCCGCTCGCGCGCAGGGCGCGATTGAGCGCCACGACGAAAAGAAACGTGACGCCGGCGGCGCATAGATAGTAAAGACCGGACGTATCGCCCGGCTGATTGGGATTGACGTGCGCCAGCGCGGGCGGCGGGATTTCCACCGCGTGGTGATCGAGCACGATCACGTCGAGTCCGCTGTCGCGCGCGGCGGTGAGCGGGTCGACGGCGGTGGCGCCGCAGTCCACCGTAATGACCAGCGAGGCGCCATCTTGCTTCAGCTTCAGCAGCGCGGGCGCGTTCGGGCCGTAGCCCTCCGTCATGCGATCTGGGATGTAGACGCGAGGGCGAAACCCGAGCCCCGTCAGGAACTCGCACAGCAGCGCGGCCGAACACGAGCCATCGACGTCATAGTCGCCGAAGATCGCGATGGTTTCGCGGCGTTCGATCGCAGCCCGCGCGCGTTCGACCGCTTTGTACATGTCGGCAAGCAGCAAAGGTTCCGGCAGCAACCGCTTCAGGGTCGGATTGAGATAATCTGCAACGTCCGCGGCGGCGATCCCACGCGCGAGCAGCAGGCTGCAGAGCAGCGGCGACAGGTTTTGCGATCTCGACAGGCTCCGCGCCACCTCGGCGTCGGCCGGCTGAAATCGCCAGCGGCGGCCGGAGAAGGACTCCGCAACGCCGAAGGCGTGCGGCGAGGGAGCGATGGCTTCAGCCAGCATGTCCGCGCAGATGCTTTCCTTTGATCCAGCGCACGGTATGGGTCGCCGAGCGCATCACCACGCTTTCGGTGAGGATATGTTCGCCCTCGATATGCACGCCGGAGAGCATCGAGCCGTCGGTGACGCCGGTCGCCGCGAAAATCACGTCGCCGCGCACAAGATCCATCAGCGCGTACTTGCGGTCGAAATCGGCGATGCCGAGTTTCGCCGCGCGTTCGCGCTCCTCGGGTTTGCGGAACACCAGCCGCGTCTGCATCTGCCCGCCGACGCAACGCAGCGCCGCCGCCGCCAGAACGCCTTCCGGCGCGCCGCCCTGGCCGAGATAGATGTCGATGCCGGTTTGCGGATCGGTGGTGGCA
Source organism: Alphaproteobacteria bacterium UBA6038 (assembly GCA_002429315.1). GTDB lineage: Bacteria > Pseudomonadota > Alphaproteobacteria > Micropepsales > Micropepsaceae > Rhizomicrobium. The sequence goes on along the minus strand of DIZC01000025.1, from coordinate 86,765 downwards.
ATGACGCCGGCGACGTCGCCATCGGTGATCAGCCGCACGGCGGCGCCCGCTTTGCGCACCGATTCAATGATCGCGCTGTGGCGCGGACGGTCGAGAATGAGTGCGGTAATTTCCGACGGCGGCACGCCTTTCGCGTTCGCCAGGCTGACGATGTTGTCCGCCGGATCGGCATCGAGATCGATGACGCTATCCTTGTAGCCGGGGCCGATGGCGATCTTGTCCATGTAGGTGTCGGGCGCATTCAGCAAGGTGCCGGGCTCCGCCATGGCCATCACCGCGAGCGCGTTGGGCAGCGCTTTGGCGGTTAGGGTCGTGCCCTCCAGCGGATCGAGCGCGATATCGACCGCAAGCCCGCCGGCGCCGACCTTCTCGCCGATGAACAGCATCGGCGCTTCGTCGCGTTCGCCCTCGCCGATCACCACCGTCCCCTCGATGGGAAGGATGTTGAACGCCGCGCGCATCGCCTCGACGGCCGCATGATCGGCGGCATGCTCGTCGCCGCGGCCGATCTGCTTCGCCGCGGCAATCGCCGCGGCTTCGGTCACCCGCACCGCCTCCAGCGCGAACGCGCGATCCAATCCCTGAGCCATCACTCACCCCTGTCGATTCGGTGTTCGATTCTGGCCGCCATGTTAGGCGAATGGCGCGCCGCTTTCTCGGAAACTTGGCGGCCCGTTCGGGTTCACCACAGCTAAAGCCGCAACCAGCCCGTTCGCAGGCATGCCAGGCTTTGGCCTGGGCGATCAGGAAGTCCATGTGCCGGATGACGCGCCGCACCGCCTCCCGGCGGGCGCGGGCGCTGCGCGAAAAACCTCCGTGACGCAGGCGATTGGTGTTGCCCGGCTGACCACCGCGGCGCCGCGGTGGCGGAAACCGCCGAACCCGCGGCGTGGGTTGAGCGGCTTCAGCCGGACGCGCCATTCCCGCCCTCCGAAGCTTCGGCCGCGCCCTTGGCGTCGGCAAAGTTCCCATTCGAACCTTCAGAATTTCGCGGGGGGTCCCCTTTCCCGGAGCTTCCATCGGCTGAGGGAACAGGCGCCGTTGTCTGCAGCACGTATAGCCGGCGGGTGCGCCAATCGAGAATCTCGTCGTCGCCCAGCCGGATCAACGGCCTGTCCTCATTGTCGTCCTGATCGGACGAGGCAGCGGATTTTTCGCTGGCGGCGGCCGCCTCGCGGCGAACATTGATGTTGTGCTCGAACTTGCTGCCGCGCAGCTCGGCAATGGTGTGGCCCACCTTTGCGCTCGCTTTCAGCAGGTTGACGGCATCGTCATAGGCGCGGCTGCGGGCATGGCCGTACTCGTCCCTGATGGGATCGATCGTCAGCGCATGCGCCAGCAACGCGCTGACCGCGCTTGCCACTTGCGCCAGCCCATCCTCCAACGAGGACTCGGCGCGCGAAGGCGCCCTGGCCAGAGCGAACCCTGCAAAGGGAGATTCGGTCTGCGTGTTTTGCCCGCCGGCAAGTTTCTGTTCCATGTGTTCCACCTTTCAAGGCGGGCATTATACGGCCGAATCGGCGATGGTAAACGAAGCAAGAACATTAATTCTTAAGCCGCTGATTTCGCTGACAAAGATTCGAGCGATCAATCGGCCTCGGTGGTAAGCGGAGCGGCGATGCGGAATTGCCCACGTTCACGGTTAGCACTGACATCGAGCGCGAAGGGCTTGTCAGATTACTCTATTTCTGCTTCATTTCAGCTCCACTTTGGAGCAGCTGATGAGCGATCTGTCGATCAAGGATGTCCCGGCGGCGGAGATGGAGAAATTGCGGGCGCGCGCCAGACGCAATCACCGCTCTCTGCAGGGTGAGCTCAGGACCATTCTATCGCAGGCGCTCGCGCCGGCCGGAAGGGAACAACGCTCGCGCAAGCTCTCCTTCGAGGACGCGCTCGCTGAAGTCCGGCGCATTCCACTGAAAACGCCCGCCGAATCGGTTCGCATGATTCGCGAAGACCGCGATGGCAGATAAAGTCGTCGACGCCTCGGCGCTGGCCGCCGTGATCTTCGGCGAGCCGGCCGGCCCCGTCATCGAAGCTCAGTTGACCGGCCATCGCCTCATCGCGCCGGCACTGCTGCCTTTCGAGATGAGCAGCGTGTGCGTGAAGAAGTTGCGCAACAATCCCGGCGAACGCGACGCCATTCTGGCGCGCTTCGCGAAGCTGCCCACATTCCCGATCGAGCTATATCCCATCGATCCGGCGGCGACTGTCGAAGCTGCAGAGCTGCTATCCCTCAGCGCCTATGACGCAAGCTATCTGCTGCTCGCCCGTGCGCTTCGCGCCGGCCTGGTCACGCTGGACACCGACTTGGCACGGGCCATGTGATTGGAAGCTCGCGCGCACGGAACGCGCGCCGGCGATGACCGAGTTCAGCCGGCCTCGATGGGGATCATGCAGGGCGGTCCCAGGACCTTGTCCGACGTGGCGATCGCCCGCAGCGCGTGCGCGACGGATGTTTCCGCGCATTCGTGGGTGACCATCACGATGGCCACCGGCTCGCCCGGGCTGCGGCCGCGCTGAATCATGCTTTCGATCGACACTTCGGATTCCGCGAGATGGCCGGCGATCTCGGCCAGAACGCCGGGAAGATCCCGGACGTCGAAGCGGAGGTAGAAGGGGCAGACATGCGCTTCCGGCGGCGCCGCCGGCAGGAGGCGCAGATTCTTCGCCGGACGGCCGAAGACCGGACCGTTTGCGCCGCGAGCCACATCGACGAGATCGGCGATGACGGCGGATGTCGTGGGCTCCTCGCCGGCGCCGCGACCCTCGAAGGTGAAGGGGCCCGCCTCTCCCGCATGCGCCACCACAGCATTGAACACCGTGTCCACGTCGGCGAGCGGGGTTCCGAGTTTCACCATCGCCGGCTGCACCCGCTGATCCAGCCCCTGCGCCGTGCGCCGCGCGATGCCCAGCAGCTTGATGCGGCAGCCGAACTCGCGTGCGAAATGGATGTCGGCCGGCGTGATGTGCGCGATCCCCTGCACGCGCATCCGGCCCACATCCGGCGGCACGCCGAAGGCGAGCGCCGACAGGATCGCGAGCTTGTGCGCCGTGTCCCCGCCGCCGACGTCGAGGGAAGGATCGACCTCGGCATAGCCGCGCGCCTGCGCATCGGAGAGCACCTCGGCGAAGGCGCGGCCGGTTTTCTCCATCTGGGTGAGAATGTAGTTGCAGGTGCCGTTGAGGATGCCATGGATGGCGTCGATCCCGTAGGCGATCAGGCTCTCGCGCAGGCCCTTGACAATGGGAATGCCGCCGGCGGCGGCGGCTTCGAAGCGCAGCGCGACGCCCTGCTCTTCCGCGGTTGCGGCAAGCCTGGCGCCATGCGCGGCGAGCAGCGCCTTGTTCGCCGTGACGACAGGTTTTCCAGCGGCCAGCGCGGTCTCGATGAGCGAGAGCGCGGGTTCGCCCTCGCCGCCAATCACTTCAACGACCACGTCGGCTTTCGACCGCGCCAGCGCGAGGGGGTCACCGATCCAGGGAATATGCGAGACGTCGGCACGGCGCGGCTTGTTGCGATCCCGCGCGCACACAGACGCGAGCTCCAACGGGCGTCCGGCGCGCTGCGCCAGTTCCGCTCCACGCGTCAGCAGGATCTGCGCAACCCCGCCGCCGACATTTCCCAGCCCGGCGAGCGCAATTCGGAACGGCTTTCCCATCCGCGTCAACATCGAAGAAAAGCGTCCCGCCCGTCAACCGCCGCACGGGAAAAGAAAAACGCCGGGCAGGATGTCCTGCCCGGCGTTGCACTGATTTCAGACGCTTTATGGATTGGAATGCGTCTGCGGTTTCCGGGCGTTCTTCACATCGGGCTGGCCGATAAAGTCGGTGACGAACGGCGTCCCCACACCTGTGGAAAGACTGTACGTGCTGTTCAGGTCGGTGTTTTCAATCCCGTTATAGCCCGGGATATTGGTGTGATAGACATGGGCGCCACCGTTGGCCTGCTGCACGGCAAGGGCGTAGATGTAGGGATTGATATTCCCCTGCCGTCCCTTCTGCTCCACGATATGAGCGACGACGCTGGCAAACTCCGGCGATGACACGCTGGTCCCGATGACGCCGTAGAATCCACCGCCCTGACCGACGCCGAACGCGAGAACGGCGGCACTACGCTGCGTATTGCCGCTGCCGTTGTAGGGCTTGTCGCCACCGTCGCAGACGCCATGGTGGTAGTCCTTGGCGATGCCGCCCGGGCAGCCGCCGACCTGCATCCCGATGTCGGGCACGGCCCGGTGGTTTGAGCCTGTGTTGACAGTCTGCTGGTACGCCGGCGCGGGCCACATGCGGCTGTATCCGCTGCCCGCACCCCAGAAACCGCCGCTGACTGGCACGCCAATACCGTAGGGATCGTACGGCACCTCAGGATCCTCCCAGGCGTTTTCGCCGACATATTGAGAATCCAAAGTGCCGGGCACGTACTTGGTTACCAGATTGGTGCCGCCGACAGCGGTGACGTTCGGGTCGGCCGCGGGTGTTTGTATGCCAGCCTTAAATTTGGCCGGACCGCCGCTGAAGTATGACGGACTCGGACATTGCTTGCCGGCCGAGTCGCCCGAGCTGGCGAGAAACGTGATGCCCTGCGAGTTGCCCTGCATGAAGAGCTCGTCCTCGGCCTTCAGAATGCCCGTGTAGTCCTGCCCTCCATTGTATTGCGGGAAGTAGAACAGCTCGCATTCGCCGAACGACGAGCTGAGCACGTCGACCGCGTTCTGCTCGTCAACGTCAAGATAGCCGGCCAAAACGTTACCATCCGAGAGGTCCGGGATGTCGTAGAGCACGACGGCGGCGCCTGGGGCCCCCGTGAGCTCCTGCTGAACATCGAGCGACGCCTCGAACGAAGCGCCAGAGTGCAGACTGAACGGCGCGCCGCCGTCGATGTACACGCGCGCCGCGAGCGTCGGGTCTGCCGTGTGCGAGTACGTCGACCAATGTTCATGATCGAACGTCGCTGCAATGTCGGAATCCAGCACGTCGCTGGATATCAGTGTCGCAATGACGGCGAGGCTACCGTTCAGCGGCAGCGTATTGCCGTTTACCGTTACAGTCGCCTTGGCTGAGGGGTAGTGGTACGCCTGCTTCAGATCGGTGAACCAGTACGGGCCCGTGTCACTGTAGCGATTGTCCTTCGACGGCCCCGCCTTGTTGGAAAGATAGCCATGAAGCTGCCTGAGCGAATCGCCACTTGCGGTCCTCTTGCTCGCGTCGATCTTCCCGGTGGATTGCGAATTGACCTGCGCGGCATGCGGCGCAAAGCTGAAGATCTTCGCGCCGGCAGATGCGAGCGTCGCCGGCATCGCGAAGGTCTCGTTGGTGACGATGTGGCTCGTGCCTGGCGCACTCCGGCCGACCGCAAGATGCACACCGAAATTCCGGTTGACCTGATCGACCGTGCCCTTGACGCGGATGCTTCTGGTGTACGTCTTAACCGCGAACCCGCGTGACTGAAGGAACGCTGCGATACGATTGAGGGTCGCCTTGTCCGGCCCAAATTTGGCGCCGAACTGCGCCGGCGTCAGCCATTTGTGGTACTGGGCCGATGCGGGATCCTGCTGCGCCTTCAACAGCGCTAGCAGCTTGTCCTTGTTGCGCAGCGGCAGAAAGACGTCGAAATGGACCGCCTGCGTGGCTTGCGCCGGTCCTACCATCGTCAGTGTTCCGATATTTGGCGTACTCGCCCAGGCGGCCGTCGCCAACACGCACCCAACCATCGCTGCGCCATAAAGCGCAGTCTTTAACTTCCGCATCTAAGAGATTCCTCTGAAGCCGCGTACGACAGCCTATCCGCGCACGTCGGATGGAAAGCCTGCCCCGCGCCGGCAACGCTGTGCAAGGGTCGGGTGCAAATTCTTTAACTATCGAACGAACCTTACCAAAGACGCGGGACAGAAGAGTCGAATCTTGCTGCCTTTTGGCAACTTGCTCTTTTTGACAGGTTCAAAGTGAGCAATCCGCCCCGCTCTTCGCCATACAGTCCGCGCGATCCCGAACGTCAGCTCTGCAGGAAGATGTCGGCGTGGCGCTCGCCGTCCGGATCGACCACCGCATCCACGAGCACTTGTCGCGCCGGGACGCCCTCCTTGATCAGCTCGCGAGCGACCGCGGTGGCCAGCGCTTGGGACCGCTCGATCGACTGTATCCGGTTGCCGGACCCGCTCGCCGCATGTCCCACGACCCGCACGTAGCCCTGCCCGCCTTTGGCGCGAAACGCCTGCACGGCTGTTTGTACCTGCGCCCGCCCATCCTCGTTGAGCACGATGCTGGCCTGCGGAAACACGACCACAGCCGCCGGCGGGCCCGAAGCGGTAACGTAGGTCGGCGCCGGGACCGCAGCGGGATTCACCGAAGCGAGTTCGCGATGGCGCACGCGTCCCTGAGGCGCGACCATCTGCGCGACTTGGGGATCGAGCGGCGGCGCGTGCGACGGCTGGAATCCCAGCGCGGCATCGCTCGGCGCCATCTGAGCGGCCGGCATTGCAGTTCGGGAAACCCCAACCGTGGCTTGAGCGGGTGGTGATGGCATGGTTGCCGTGGACACTGCCGGTGTCGCAAAGGCAACACGTGCCGGCGCTGGCTGGCTTTCCACCGGCAAGGTACCTGGCATCGGTGCAGCGGCGGCGTCGGTGCTGCCGGACTGCGCCGTTGCCCCTGCAGGCGAAGCATCGGGATTGGAGTTCGTGTCGGTGCCGGCCTGATCGCCGGCCGGAGGCGCGGCACTCGCCGCCGGTTCCGGCGCAGCGGTCTCCGCGGAGGGAGGTGCGGGAGGCGGCGCCGCGGACTCGGTGCCGCCGCGCAAAGCTTCTCCGCTGTATTGCGCCTGACTGCGGTCCGCGACCAGCCCGCTCGCCACCTGCTTTTGCTCATCGGTGGACGTGGTGGCCGGCGCCTTGTCAGGCGTATCGGCGAGCGCAGGATATTGGTCGCTCGCTTCCGCCACCGTCTTGCCGTCGGTGGAGGTTTGATCGGTTGCAGCCTGGTTGTCGGGCGCGGTTGCCGCCGTATCGTCTCCCATCCAGGTCGTCGGATCGACCCAGTCCGGAACGCTGGAACAGGCGCTCGCCGCCGCAGCGACAACCATCACCGCGGACACGCGAAACAATAGTCTAGACGCACGAGCGAACCCGAACATTCCGGCAAACTCCAATTCGGCGCGGGAGCGCCAGCCCACGGGCGCTCATATACCCGTCCCGGCCTTTGCTTCCAAGCCAATCCGGCAGCAAAATCAAGCCTCGGCTCTCGCTCAGAGGATTTCCTGCGCCTTGCGGCGGCGGCAATCTGCGGGCTATCACGTTCCGACACCACTCCTGAAGGCTCATGGCACAACCACGCGAAAAGATGAGTTCGGCCGCCCCAAGGCCGACTGCCGGCACCGGTGCGTCCGCCGCGCCGGAATACCGCATTGGCGATCCGGGCGCGTTTGCCCGCAACATGGTGGAGGTCGGCATTCAGTCGCAGCGGCTGCTGAGCGATTTCGTCGCGCGGCAGGCGGGCAAGCTCGGCACCAGCCAGCCGCTCGATCCGCTCAACGTGACCGAAGCGTTCACGGATTTGCTGCGGGGCATCGTCGCCGATCCCGCAGTGATCATGGAAGCGCAGTTCCAGTTGTGGCGCGACTACATGGGCCTGTGGGAACGCACCGCGCGCCGCATGTTCGGCGGCGAGGCCGAGCCGGTGGTGGAACCGGCCCGCGGCGACAAGCGCTTCCGCGACAAGGACTGGCAGGAAAACCAGGTCTTCGACTTCATCAAGCAGAGCTATCTGCTCACCGCAAACTGGATGCAGAACACGGTGGCGCAGGTGCACGGGCTCGACGACAGGCAGCGCCGGCGCATCGAATTCTACACAAAGCAGTTCGCCGACGCGATCGCGCCGACCAATTTCGTGCTCACCAACCCGGAAGTGCTGCGCGCGACGTTGCAGAGCAACGGCGAGAACCTCGTCAACGGCCTGCACAATCTGCTCGAGGACATGGAGCGCGGCGGCGGCGATTTCGCGATCCGCCAGACCAAGGATGCATTCAGGCTCGGCGAGAATATTGTGCTGACGCCGGGCAAGGTCGTGTTCCGCAACGATCTGCTGGAGTTGCTGCAATACGAGCCGACCACCAAGCAGACGTATGAAATTCCGCTGCTGATTTTCCCGCCGTGGATCAACAAGTTCTACATCCTCGATCTGCGCCCGGAGAATTCCTTCATTCGCTGGGCGGTGGCGCAGGGCTACACGGTGTTCGTCGCCTCGTGGGTGAACCCGGACCGCCGCCTCGCGAAGAAAACGTTCGAAGACTACATGCGCGAGGGCATTTTCGCCGCGCTGGAAGCGGTGCAGGCGGCGACCGGCGCCGATAAAATCAATACCATCGGATACTGCATCGGCGGCACGCTGCTCACGGCCACGCTTGCCTACATGGCAGCCAAGGGCGATGCCCGCGTGAACTCGGCGACCTTCTTCGCCGCGCAAGCCGACTTCAGCGAAGCCGGCGATCTCAGGATCTTCATCGACGACGCGCAGCTCAGCGCCATGCAGCAGCAGATGCAGAACGCGGGCGGCGTGCTCGAAGGCGGCAAGATGGCGACCACCTTCAACATGTTGCGCGCCAACGATCTGATCTGGAGCTTCGTCGTCAACAATTACCTGCTCGGCAAGGAGCCGCCGCCGTTCGATTTGCTCTATTGGAACTCCGATACGACCCGCATGCCGGAGGCGTGTCACCTGTTCTATCTGCGCGAGTTCTATCAGAAGAACGCGCTCTCCAAAGGTGAGATGACCTTTGGCGGCGTGAAGCTCGATCTTTCGAAGGTGACGGTTCCCGTCTACCTGCAGAGCGCGCGCGAGGATCACATTGCGCCCTACGCTTCGGTGTACAAATCGACGAAACTGTTCGGCGGTCCGGTGCGCTACATCATTGCAGGCAGCGGCCACATCGCAGGCGTGATCAATCCGCCGGCCGCGAAAAAGTACCAGCACTGGACGAACGACGCCTACGGCGCGGTGGTGAACGGCAACGGCAAGGCCGGGAACGCCGCCAGCGCAAAAACCAAGGCGGCGAAATCGGCCAAACCGGCGAGCAAATCGGCATCCGCCGGGAACGGCGCTGCTGCGCTGGAAACCCGCAAGCCTTATCCCGATAGGGTCGACGAATGGTGGGAGGGTGCAACCGAGCATCCCGGCTCCTGGTGGCCGGATTGGGACGCGTGGCTGTCCGCGCTCTCGGGCAAGAAAATCGCCGCGCGCCGTCCTGGCGACGGCAAGCTTCCCGTCCTCGGCGACGCCCCCGGTGAATACGTGCTGCGTCAAGGCTAATTTCGCCGCTTCGATGAACCTCGAGCGCAATATGGTGTTGCTTGAGCAAAACGACCAGCGCGAGCACGTGCTCGATAAAATCGCAGAACTACCTGACCACGTGCGAGATTTGGTTCACTTTGGGCCCGATGAATCGAATCCAGAATGGGCGCTTGTGCCCACGCAAGGGGGCTATCCGGAGACGCTTTTCTTCTGGGTTTGGTACAATTCCAGATTCACTCGATGACAACCTTTTCTCGACATCCCAGGCGGAATACTCTGCGAACGTCATCCTTTTCGCTGGGGCATGGCGATGGACTCGTTGGCAGGCCTGATCCTATTGGCTCTCCCCGTCGCCTTCGTCTGGTTACTGCTCTGGCATGGAAATTCCATCGGGGCCGATTCAGGGCTGCGCACCGTGCAGGGCGATATCTCCGGTCGAGCCGAACTGCGGTCGAACGGGGACATGGTAATTTATTGGAGCAATGCTGTCCCCCGAAAAATCTTGAGCACGGTAGCTATTGGTTCACAAGTGATCAGCGCAGCATACCGCGAACGGACCACAGTTGAAGATGCACAGGTTGCGAGGGCAGCCTTAGCGGGGATGGCGGCCAGTTGGTGGAAAGATGGAGAGGCCTTCTTGGCAGGCGCAACCGCATCTCTTGCGCTCGATAGTCGCCCCCGAGAAGTAAAAGAACTTTGGATAAAGTTGGTTTTGCAGGACGGCCGCCGAATTTTCATCCAAGAGGATGGCAAGCTGTTGGGGTATTTTTTGTCCTTCATGAAAGTGAATCTTAGCGAAGCTGGGATCGAGCATTTTTTCCAGATGAAACGCAGCATCGGCCTTTCATCTCTGCTTTTGAGGGAGATTGAAGCCGATGTGGCCTCATTTCGACAGATGATTGGGGGCGCAACCACGATGCCCGGTTTGCTTGAGGGCGTCATACGGCTACGCGGCGAGTTGAAGACGAAATTGGGGATTCTAGAGCTGTTGGGGGTTGCTGTCCCCGCGGCGCTCGCGAACTCAGTCAACCACGCTTTGGCCTCTCTGGAGAAACCAGGCACCCCACTCAGCAAGTAGGTGCGGTTTAAGTTCGGCGCGCACGGTGTTACTCCGAAGAAAGTGCCCATTGCAGCAAGCGCACAAACTCGGCTTTTTGGGAATCGTCGAGCCAGCGGATGACGGCGACGAGGTCGTGCTGGTAGTCGATAAACACGATGTTGTCGCCATTGCCGAGAAACATCACGGAGTCCTCGCGCGCAGCCGGCAGAAGCTTGCGGTCCGTGTTGAGGAACCAGTTCATGTAGCCGTATTCGGGGTTCTGCGGCGTCGGCGTCTTCGCCATCTTCACCCACCCGTCAGATAGAATCTGCCTGTCGCCCCAGCGGCCGTTGTGCAGGCCGAGCATACCGACGCGCGCGAGATCGCGCGCCGAAATGAACATGCCGCCGCCCCAATGGCCGCCGCCCGGCGGCACGGCAATGCGCTTGCCGTCGATCGTCACCCACGCGTTGTCGTAGTGCTCCCAACGCCAGGTGTTCGACGCGCCGATCGGGTCCATGACGTACTGCTTCAGCACCTCCGGCAGCGGCCGCTTCCACAAATAAGTGAGCGCGAGCGCCAGCGCGTTCACCCGCACGTCCGAATACTTCCATTGCTGGCCCACCGGCGGCGGGCCGGCGGCAAGCTCGTCCCACGCATTTTTGCCCGGACGGTCCGCCCACCACGGCTTGCCCCACATGGTGCCGATCCAGCCGCTGGTCTGCCGCAGCATCTGATCCCAGGTGATCGGCCGGTTGTGCGGCAGCTCGAAATCCGGCGACGGATGCACGTAATCCAGCACCTGGTCGTGCACGTCGCGGATCATGTGCTTGTCGAACGCGATGCCTGCCACGGACGAAAGAAACGTCTTCGTCACGGAATGCGTCATGTCGACGGCGTGCGTGTCGCCCCATTCCGAGACGATATAGCCGTGGCGAATGATCAAACCATTGGCGGGCGCGTGGGGTTTGAGTAGGCCGATAGGATCGGAGTACGGCTCGTGCGCAAACTGCAGCGGAACGGTGAGGCGCAGGTCGCGCTGATCGATCTTGCCGTCCAGCTCCGGCGACAGCTTCGTCTCGTGCGCCATGGCGAAATCGATCGCCCGCTTCAGCTTGGCGGCGTCGAGCCCTTCCTGCGCCGGCGTGTGCGTTGCCCATAGATCGCCCGGCGGCGGCAGATAGTCGGCAGCCGCCGCGGCGCTCGCGAAAAACAAAATGCAAGCCGCAGCGCCGCAACGCAGCGCAGATTCTTTCGCTCTCATATCCTCCCCCTGCTTGCGGGGGAGGTGGCCCGGCGCGCCTGCGCCGAGACGGAAGGGGGAAGAGCATATATCCCCCCTTCGCCTCGCTGCACTTCGTTTGCTCGGCACCTTCCCCGTAAACGGGGAGGATAGCGGATGAATTGCGAGGTAACATCCTGGACTTTGCACTCACCATAACGAGGAATTTGCCCATGCACCTGCGACGCGCGCTCCTGGCCGCCTGTTTTCTGTTTACCAGCCCGGCACTCGCAGATGCCGATCGGTTCGGCGTCACCTATCTGCCCGGTGCACAACTGGTTGCGAAAATCGAGAAGGCGCCGGACAAAGCGGAGGGAAGCGCGTGGATCGATCTGTTCCGCAAGCCGGGCTATGGCGCCGTTCTCGTCCGGCGCACGAAACCGGGTCGCGCGGAAGTGCACACGGCGCTGACGGACGTGTGGTACGTGATCGACGGCGCCGGCACGCTGGTGACCGGTGGCGCGCTGGTGGACGGCAAGAAAACCGAACCCGGCGAACTGCGCGGGCGCGCCATTTCCGGTGGCATCGCCCACCGGCTCGGTAAGGGCGATGTAATCGAAATTCCCGCCGGCGTTCCGCATTGGGTAAGCGCCGTTCAAGGCAAGGAGCTCGTGTACCTGACGGTCAAGGTTGCATCGCCATCGCCTTGAAATGCGCCCGTCAAATCAGGCCGGTGGTCTCGGGAAGGCCGAGCATGAGGTTGAGGTTCTGCACCGCCGCGCCGGAGGCTCCCTTGCCGAGATTGTCGAGCACCGCGATCAGCCGCGCCTGATGGTGTTTGTCGTTGCCGAACACGAACAGCTTCATGCCGTTGGTGAGCTTGAGCATCTCGGCATCCAGCGTCTGCATGACGATGCCGTCTTCCAGTTTCGCGACTTCGACGAGCGGGCACCCGCGGTAGTGCTCCGCCAGCGCGTCATGCAGAACGGCGACATCCGGCCTGCCGGGCAAGGCCCAGAGCTGCAGCGGCACCTCCACGATCATGCCGCGGTAAAAGCGGCCGACGCTGGGTGCGAACAGCGGCGGGTGCGTCAGTCCCGCATGTTTCTGCATCTCCGGCGCGTGCTTGTGCGCCAGCGTGAGGCCGTAGGTGCGCACCACGGTTTCCACGTAACGCGGCGAGGCGCGGTTCTCGAACTCTTCGATCATCGGCTTGCCGCCGCCGGAATAGCCGGAGACCGCGTTCGCGGTGAGCGGGAAATCCGGCGGGATCACGCTGGCGCGCACCAGCGGCCGCACCAGCGCGAGAAATCCGGTCGCATAGCAGCCTGGATTGCTAACGCGCCTCGCCGTTGCGATTCGATCGGCCTGGCCTGGCTCCAGTTCCGGGAAGCCGAATATCCAACCCGGCGCCGTGCGGTGGGCCGTGGAGGCATCGATGATGCGCACGGCGGGATTCTCCACCATGGCCACCGCCTCGCGCGCCGCCTCGTCCGGCAGGCACAGGATGACAAGGTCGGCCTCGTTCAGCGCCTCGCGCCGGGCGCGGACGCTCTTGCGGTCCGCCTCGGAGAGCCGGACCAGCGTCAGGTCGCCCCGGTCCGCCAGCCGCTCGCGGATCTCAAGGCCGGTGGTCCCCGCCGCACCGTCGATGAAAACCCTTACTGTCATGCCGCCTTATGCCCGGAAACCCACCCGTTGGAATTGACAGGTTTTGCGTCCGGTTCTTAGCTCATCGGCGCGGACGTGCCGAGTCGCTTGGACCGCAGGCGACGAGAGTCGGGGGAGAGCATCATGGATTTCAACAAGCTCTGGCAGAATTTCATGGATACGATCCAGAACCACTACATGGATTTCGCGGGCCGCGTGGGCCGCGCCCAGTTCTGGTACTTCATTCTGGTGTGCGTGGGCGTCTCGCTTGTCGCCGCCGTCATCGACGCAATCATAGGGTTTCGCATTCTCGGCGCCATCGTGGGTCTGGCCTTGCTGCTTCCCACGGCGGGCATGGCGGCGCGCCGGGTCCAGGACACCGGGCGCAGCGGTCAGATCGTGTGGATTTGGGTGATCATCGCCGCAATCTACTGGGTCCTTGCGTTGCTGATCGCCTTGAGCGGCCCCTTGGGCGCGCTCGCGTTCCTGTACTTCTTCTTCACCATCGGATGGCTGTTCACACTGGCCTATGTCGTGATCACCATCCTCATCATCTACTTCTGTGCGCAGCCGGGCCAGCCGGGCGACAATGCCTACGGTCCACCGCCGCCGGTGTTCTATCCCGGCGCCGCGCCGGCCTGAGGCCGACGTCACGAAGCAAAAAAAGGGCGCCGCGAGGACGCCCTTTTTCTTTCTGCTTCGCCGCGCGTATCAAGCAGGAATTTTCACCTTCTTTTTCGCTGCCTCGAAATCGCGATTCATCCGCTCGCGCTCTTCGTCCGAAAAGTTGTCCTTCACGTCCGACCAGATGTTGCTCTCTTCTTCCCGAATGTGATGGTTGAGGAGTTCCCGAAGCACTTTCGCGGCGGCTGCGAACTCGATCGATGCAGCGCTCGCCTTGCCAAGCGTGGCCAGCATCCGGTCGGCCAGGCTGTGCTCGAGATATCCTTCTTCGCCGTCCTGCCGCGCCTCCTTATCCTTCAGCGCGCGCACGGCGTCATACACCACCTTCTCTTCGGCGCGGCTGTGAGGCACCAGCGCCGCCCTGATTTTCTTGAGCAGCGACTTGCGCTCGGTGGCGCTTTCGGCATCGACCAGCTGATCGAGCAGCAGCTGCACCTCCCGGTGCTCCTTCTTCAGCTTGGTCAGGATGTCCATGTCGCCTTCGGCGTAGGTCGCCGGCGTCAACACGTTTCCCATTTTTCGGCTTGTGGCTCTGATCGTGCCGGCGACGCTCATCGGTTCCTCATTCTGAATGACGAAAAGGAACGCCAGCGCGGAACGCCGGTTCCACGCTGACTGCAAATGAGAAATTAGGATTCCTAGCGCTTGGAGAACTGGAAGCTGCGGCG
>DIZC01000025.1:59211-72057 GCA_002429315.1 Alphaproteobacteria bacterium UBA6038 | reverse complement strand
CCGCCCGGCTTGAGCACGGGGCGCAAGCCCGGCTCGTACGCCACCAGCGCCCGCGAAATGCCGTGTCGCACCGCGCCGGCCTGTCCGGACAGTCCACCGCCAGCCACGGTCACGATCACATCGAACTGGCCGTCGCGGTTGGCCGCGATCAGTGGCTGGCGCAGAATCATGCGCAGCACCGGCCGCGCGAAGTAGATCTTTTCGTCCTTGCCGTTCACGGTGACGCGGCCGAGCCCCGGCTTGATCCACACCCGCGCCACCGCATCCTTGCGCCGGCCGGTGGCATAGGCGCGGCCCTGCCGGTCGCGGTTCGCCTTGGGCTGTTCGGCTTCGGTCGCGCCCTGCGGCTTCGCCTTGATCAGCGTGGATTTGAGATCGCCGAAGCTTTTCACGTCGGACATGGTCAGGCTGCTTTCGCTTTGCGGTAATTGGAATTTTTCGGACTCAGCGCGCCGATATCGAGTGCCTGCGGCTGCTGCGCCTCATGTGGATGCTCGGCACCCGGATAGACGCGCAGGTTCGAAAGCTGCTTTTTCCCCAGCGGCCCGCGCGGGAGCATGCGCTCCACCGCCTTCTCCACCACCCGCTCGGGATGCTTGCCGCTCATGATGGCGCCGGCGGTGCGCTCCTTGATGCCGCCGATGTAGCCGGTGTGCCAGTAGTACACCTTGTTCTTCAGCTTGTTGCCCGTGAGCAGCGCCTTCGCCGCATTGATGACGATGACGTTATCGCCGCAATCCATGTGCGGCGTGTAGCTGGGCTTGTGCTTGCCGCGCAGCCGAATGGCGATGAGCGCCGCGAGCCGGCCGACCACCAGGCCGTCGGCATCGATCAGCACCCACTTCTTCTCGATCTCGGAAGGCTTGGCCGAGTACGTCTTCATAAAGGCTCTCCCGGGCGGGAGGGCCGCCCTGCTTTGTTCCGGCCACTCCCGCTCACGCGGAGGCTTCCGGAAGGCCGGGCAGTTATAGGCTGGCGCGCGGAACGTCAACCCGTCCGCACCGGAAATGCTGGATTTTGGCCGAGAATTCTAGCGCGGTATCATATTACCACACGACACGGGCGGCACCCGGGAGGGGGAACCGGGCGCTCCGCCCGCGCGTGGACCGCAGGGCTTACCAGTCCCGCGGCACGTTGTAATAGGTATAGGACGCCTCGCGAATGTGGCCGTCGTCCTTGGTCAGATCGTCCAGATGGTAGACCGGCGCCTTCTTGATGATGTCTTGCGACATCGGCACCACGTAACCGCCCTTATCCGGTTGAAAATCCAACATCGACCACGGAACCGGCGCGTATTTCTCGCCAATGCCGAGCACGCCGCCGAAACCGAGCGCGGCGAACATGATGTGGTCGGATTTCTTGTCGAGCACGATGTCTTCGACTTCGCCGATGCGTTCACCGGCCGTGTTGTAGACAGGGGTGCCTTTCACCTTGGAGGCGAGAATGGCTTTGGTATGGCCGCTGGATGTGGGCATGCGCGATCTCCTTTCCGTGGGGACTATGTTCAGTGAACGCCACCTGCAATCGATTGTTCCGATTGCTTTTTGCGTGGTTTCCGAAGCCGGGCGCATGACCGGCCGCCGAAAACTGCCTATAGTGCGGCGATGAATATGCCCGTATCCGACAATCTGGTGACCACCGCGCGCACTGGCGCGGTGCTGCGGCTGACGATGACTCGCGCGACCGCGCGCAACGCGCTCAGCGGGGCGATGATGACCGCGTTGCAGACGGCGTTCGAGTCTGCGGCGGACGACGACTCGCGCGTGATCGTGCTGGCGGCGGAAGGTTCCGCCTTTTGCGCCGGCCACGATCTCAAGGAGNNACGCCGATGGTCGCGCTGTCGCGCAACGTGTCGCGGAAAGCGGCGATGGAAATGCTGCTGACCGGCGAGATGATCTCTGCCGAGGATGCCGCGCGGATTGGATTGGTGAACCGGGTGGTCCGGCCGGACGTGCTCGAACCGGAAGCCATGGAGCTGGCGGAAGCGATCGCCAGGAAGCCGCGCGCCACCGTGAAGATCGGCAAGCCGGCGTTCTACCGCCAACTCGAAATGCCGCTGTCGGAGGCTTACGACTACGCTTCCCGCGCGATGACGGAGAATATGCTCCACGCGGAAGCCGTCGAAGGCATCTGCGCCTTCCTCGAAAAACGCGAGCCCAAATGGCCGTAACCAAACACTGTCATGGCCCGGCTTGTCCGGGCCACCCAGCGGCGGCGCGTCTGCGCCGCAATGACTCGCTAGCGCGCGGACGCGCGCTTACTGGGTGGCCCGCATGCGCGGGCCATGACAAATTTGGGTGCGGATAGCGAACTTGCCCACCTACACCGACGAGATGATCAAATCCGTGCTGCGCGCCACCAAGGTCATCGCCATGGTGGGGACGAGCGGTAACGACATGCGGCCCTCCTACTTCGCCATGATGTATCTGCTGGCGAAGGGATACCTCATTCATCCGGTCAATCCCGGCCTCGCCGGCAAGCAGATACTCGGCCAGCGCGTGTACGCGGCTCTCAAAGACGTGCCGGCGCCGGTGGACATGGTGGATATTTTCCGCGCTTCCGAAGCCGCACCCGGAATCGTCAGAGAAGCGCTGGAAGAGAAGGAGCGACTGGGGCTGAAAACCATCTGGATGCAGCTCGGCATCGTCAACGAGGAGGCGGCGCAGATGGCGCGCGACGCCGGTCTCACCGTCATCATGGATCGCTGCCCGAAGATCGAATACGGCCGGTTCTCCGGCGAGATCGGCTGGATGGGCGTCAACCGCAAGGTGATCGACAACCGCAAGCCGCTGCTGTTCGCCAGAGGCGGCGCCTTGAAGCGCGCCTGACGCCCTTCCATGCGGCGCAGGAACGCCTATGTCTGTCGCGGGTTCTTGCGCCACCACACTTGGGAGCAATCGCGATGAAACAGGTCCTCTCCGTTATTGCCGCCGCCGGGGTGCTGATGTTCGTTGGGAATACCGCGGCGGAAGCCAAGGGCTGCATCAAGGGCGCAGTGGTGGGCGGCGTCGCCGGCCATTTCATGCACCATCACACCCTGCTGGGGGCTGCTGCGGGCTGCATCGTCGGCCATCATCTTGCGCACAAGAAGGAGCAGGAGCAGAAAGCGGCGGCGGAAAAGGCCAAGCAGCAGCAGGGGCAACCCTCACACTGGTAGCTTCCCTCGCGAGCACCGTCCCCCCAAGGGGTTATTGCGAGCGTAACTTCAACTTTCAAGTTGTTGTGGTCTGTACCTGATTGGGATCCTAGGGGTGGGTGATGGCGGACTACGGCTTCGATACACTGGCGATTCACGCGGGCGCCCAGCCCGATCCTGCCACCGGCGCCCGGGCCACGCCGATTTACCAGACCACATCCTTCGTGTTTGAGGACGCCGATCACGCCGCCGCCCTGTTCAACCTCCAGGTGTTCGGCAACATCTATTCGCGCATCATGAATCCCACCAACGCGGTGCTGGAGGAGCGCGTCGCGGCGCTGGAAGGCGGCCGCTCGGGCCTCGCGGTGGCGTCCGGCCACGCGGCACAGCTGATCGCCCTGCACACCCTGATGCAGCCGGGCGCGGAGATCGTCGCCGCGCGTCAGCTTTATGGGGGTTCGATCAACCAGTTCAGCCAGGGCTTCGCGAAATTCGACTGGCATGTAAAATGGGCGGACGGCCGCGATCCGGAGTCGTTCCGCGGCGCGCTGTCCGACAAGACGCGCGCGGTGTTCATCGAAAGCATCGCCAATCCCGGCGGCATCGTCACCGACATCGAAGCCATCGCCGCGATCGCCCATTCCGCCGGCGTGCCGCTGATCGTCGACAGCACCTTCGCCACGCCTTACCTCATTCGCCCGATCGAGTGGGGCGCCGACATCGTGGTGCACTCGGCCACCAAGTTTCTCGGCGGCCACGGTAATTCGATTTGCGGCGTGATCGTGGACAGCGGCAAATTCAACTGGGGCGGCGGCAAATTCCCCTCGTTGTCGGAGCCCTGCCCCTCCTACCACGGCATGCGGCTGTGGGAGACGTTCGGCGATCTCGCCTATGCGATTGCCTGCCGCGTGCTGGGCCTGCGCGATCTGGGGCCGGCGCTGTCGCCGATGAACGCATTTTTGGTGATCCAGGGAATCGAGACGCTGCCGTTGCGCATGCAGCGCCATTGCGACAATGCGCTCGCGGTGGCGCACTGGCTGAAGCGGCACCCGAAAGTGGCGTGGGTGAACTACGCCGGTCTGGAGGACGATGCGTGTTATGGCCTGCACCGCACCTACTGCCCGAAAGGCGCGGGCTCCGTGTTCACCTTCGGCTTGACCGGCGGCTACGACGCGGGCGTCAAGCTGGTGAACTCCGTGACGCTGTTCAGCCATCTCGCCAATGTCGGCGATGTGCGCAGCCTGATCATTCACCCAGCCTCCACCACGCACCGCCAGCTTGAGCCGGAGCAGCGCGCGCTGGCCGGCGCTGGCGACGATGTGGTGCGCCTCTCCATCGGCCTCGAAACCGTCGACGACATCATCGCCGACCTCGATCAGGCCTTGGCGGCGTAGGCATGAAAGTGCTCAGCATCATCCTTGTTGCCTGCCTTGCAGCAGCTTCCGCGTGCTCTCCTCTGCCCTTGCACACAAAAGACGTGGTGAATGTGACCATCAGACCGAGTGGCGAAATCACACGAGGCAAGCAGGTCATCACCGCACTAGAGTTAGACAAGCTGAAGGCCGATGCTCGGAACGGAAAGATCACACTCGGGATACTGGAAGAGCCGCGCGAGCCGCCTTCGCAGCACTGAATGATCCGTCTTTGACCCGTAACGATCTTAGCATCTCAAACGCATGCCACAGGGCGGCGGAGAGGAGCGCGAGTGCGGTGAGTTGGTGCAGTGCTGAGAGCAGCAACGGCGCTTGATCGAGCAGCGTGGCGATGCCGAGAGGGATCTGCGCGAACGTGATGATCAGAATGGCGTAAGCACTGGTGCGCGCCGGCCCCGCGGCTTTCGCGCGCATGGCAGACCACCACATGCCAATCGCGGACAGCGCCACAATATAAGCGCCGATGCGGTGATCGAATTGTGCGAGGCCGGGATTCTCAAAGAAGTTGATCCACCAGGGCGCTGAAAAGAATGGATGCTCCGGCAGGAAGCGGCCGTCCATCGAGGGCCAGGTGTTGTAGATCAGCCCGGCGTGCAATCCCGCCACCAGCGCCCCCAGCAGCATTTGCAGGTAGACGAGGACGGGGAAGATGAGAGCAACTCCCTCGCCCCCACGCATGTGGGGGAGAGGGCTGGGGTGAGGGGGTGATGAAATCTGCGCCACATCCCTTCGAGAATGTGCAGGCGTCAAAGCCCCCTCACCCCTGCCCCTCTCCCCCGGTTCCAGGGGCGAGGGGATTCGAAAATACTCTAACGCTGTCCAGAAGATCGCCGCGAACAGAACCAGCGCGACGCCGAGGTGAATCGCGAGGCGGTACTGGGAAACGGAGACGCGCGTTTCCAATCCGCTTTCCACCATCCACCAACCGACGAAACCCTGCAGTGCGCCGAGCGCGAACAGCACGATCATGCGCGGGATTTCGCGCCGCGTGATCGCGCGGGTCCACGCGAAAAACAGAAACGGCAGCAGGAAGACCGCGCCGATCAGCCGGCCAAGCAGACGATGCGTCCATTCCCACCAGTAGATGAACTGGAATTGCACGAGCGTCATGCCCTGATGCTCGTGGATGTACTGCGGGATGCGCTGGTACTTGTGAAAGGCGTCGAGCCAGTCCGCGGTGGAGAGCGGCGGGATGGCGCCCATCACCGGATCCCATTCGGTAATGGAAAGGCCGGAGCCGGTGAGCCGCGTGAGCCCGCCGATCACCACCATCGCAGCGATCATCAGCGCAACGACAGACAGCCAAAATCCGACGGCGCGGCGGGAGCGCACCAAGCTGTCGGTTTGCGCGGCTGCAAGGGCGACCATGCGGGCCTGATACCCGCTGCGGCGGAGCCCGTCCATGCGACGAAGATCGGGCACTTGAGACCATCCGCAATCCGCCGCATGCTGTGGCCGTTCGGGAAGGGCCCTTCCATGAAAACGCTGAAGCTGGCTGCCAGCCTGTTGGCCGCATCCGCACTCATCTCGTCCGCCTACGGCGCCGACGACCAGAAGATGGCGCCCGGAATGCCCATGCCTCCGGCCGCACCGGCCGACATGGGCCCCATGAACATGAAGATGATCTTGCCGCCGATGCCCGCGCTCTATCCCGAGGCCAGCAAGCCCGGCGCCCCGGCGCTCGCCGGCTACGGCGATCATCATCATCCGATCACCACAAGCAATCCGCAGACGCAAGCGTTCTTCGACCAGGGCGTGCGGCTGCTGTTTGCCTTCAACCACGCCGAAGCGATCCGCTCGTTCCGCGAGGCCGCCCGGCTCGATCCCAACTGCGCGATGTGCTGGTGGGGTGTGGCGTTTGCGCTCGGCCCGAACATCAATCTGCCGATGCAGCCGGATGCAATCGCGCCTGCCATCGCTGCCGTGCAAATGGCGCGCGCGCTGGAGCCGCACGCATCGCCCGAAGAAGTCGCGTGGGTCGAAGCGGTCGCCGCGCGCTATTCGCCCGATCCCAAAGCCGATCGGCACGCGCTCGACGGAGCGTTCGCGCAGGCGATGGCAAAGGTCTGGGCGCAGCATGCGAACGATCTCGATGCCGGCGTCTTCTACGCCGAATCGATGATGGACACGCAGCCCTGGGATTACTGGCAGGACGATCACAAAACGCCCAAAGGCCACGGGGCGGAGATCGACGCCGCGCTCGACAGCGTTCTGAAACGGGAGCCGCTGCATCCCGGCGCGCTGCACCTCTACATCCACGCCATGGAGGCTTCGACCACGCCCGAGCGCGCCGAAGCAGCGGCCGACAAGCTCGAGCCGCTGATGCCGGCGGCCGGTCACATCGTGCACATGCCGTCGCACATCTATTTCCGCGTCGGGCGCTACGCCGATGCGGTGAAGGTCAACACACTGGCCGCGCAGAAGGACGAGGATTACATCGCTGCGTGCAAGGCGCAGGGCTTCTATCCCCTCGCCTACTACAGCCACAACATTCATTTCCTGTGGACCTCCTCCGAGATGCTCGGCCGCTACCAGGCAGCGGAAGACGCCGCGCAGCGCCTGCAGCGTGCCGCCGCGGCCGGGGCGTCGATGGCGGCCGGGCTTCCCCCCGTGCAGCTCTATCTGCTGGTGCCGGTTGTGACCGACATCCGCTTCGGCAAGTGGGACAAGGCGCTGGCGGAGCCCATTCCACCCGCCGATCGCAAGCTCGATGTGGCGATGTCGCATTACGCCCGTGGTTTTGCCTTCGCCGACAAGCGCCAGTTCAAGCGCGCCGCACAGGAGCGGGCGCAACTCGCCGCCATGATCGACAAAAAGGACTTCGCTGCGATTGACGCCTTCGGTGTGCCCGGCACGAAGATGGCGCAACTCGGTTTGACGCTGATCGACGGCGAAATCGCACGGCTGCGCGGGCGCACGGCCGCGGCGCTCGCGGAATTCAAGCAGGCGAACGAGCTCTACAACGCGATTCCGTACACCGAGCCGGACTACTGGCATCAGCCGGTAAGCCACATCTACGGCGCGGCGCTGCTCGCCGCGCACAAACCGGCGGAAGCGGAAGCCGTGTATCGCGACAGCCTGAAGGATCACCGCATCGACGGCTGGGCCTTGTTCGGGCTGGCGCAGGCGCTCGAAGCCCAGGGGAAAACCGCGGAAGCCGCCGAGATGCGCAAGGAATATGCCGCAGCGTGGCAGCTTGCCGACGTGAAGCTCACCAGTTCAAGGTTCTGAGCGCGTTCATCCTCCCCCGTTTACGGGGGGAGGTGCCGAGCGCAGCGAGGCGGAGGGGGGAACGTCATAAATTCCCCCTTCCGGCTCGCCGCTCCGCGGCGATCCACCTCCCCCGCAAGCGGGGGAGGATTAGTCAGCCGTGCGCCTGATCAAGCCGGAAGGTGACGATCGCGTTCGTCACACCGCTGATGGTATGGCCGTCCTGTGTTGCCGGCTGATAACGCCAATGCGATTTCACCCACGCAATCGCCGCTGCGTCGAGTTCCTCATGCCCGCTGGATTGTACGACCTCGGCGGAAACCACATTGCCCTGCTCGTCAACGCTGATTTTGAGCCGCGTCGTGCCTTCATGGGCCAGCCGGATACCGAGCGGCGGATAGGGCGGAATGGTGTGCGTGTCCGCGAGCGCCCGCACCGGCAGCGTCGGGCCCGGTTGTGTCGGCACGCGCGTGTCGGCGGGCGGCTGCGCGGGTGGCAGCGTGATCGCGCGGTAGCCCTGAGTTGTCCATTTGAGCGGCGGCGGCAACGGCTCCGGTACCGAGCGCGGCGTCGCGAGCACCACCTTGCCGGGTGTGGGCGGCTCTGGCGGCTGCGGTTTGGGCAGCGTCTGGTCGATCACATGTATGTGGATCGGCGGCTCCGGCTTGATCGGATTCGGCACCACGTCCAGCGCAACGAGCAGGGTATAGATCGCGGCCAGATGCAGTGACACAACAAGGCAGGCACTCAGCAGGTTGCGCTGCGGCCTCGCCGCCCAATTGCGACGGATGTCCTGAATTGTGTGCATTGCTTCCTCCCACAATGCATTCAGAAAGGCACAAATGGTCGCGCGTGAATCGTGGCGATTTGGTGTTCTTCGGAAGAGCGCCAGCCGCTAGAGTCGTTTTTTTTATGACAGAAAGTCAGCACTGAGATGGCGCTCGGCGTGCGCACAAAAAAGCTGATCGGAGCGGCGATCATCCTCGTGTGGCTGCAGGTGTACGCGCTGCTCGCCATGGCGATCGGCATTCGCGTGCTGCCGCACGCCGGAGGCATTCTACAGTTCCTCTATTACGCGGTTGCGGGCATGGCCTGGATCGTTCCCATCGGACTCATGCTGCCGTGGATGTCCCGCGACCCGTTGGAGCAAGGTGGATCCTCGAAGCGTTGAATTCCCAGCGGGCTCCGGAATCAACCGATGCGTGAAACAACTCCGGCACACTTCTCCGACAACGTTCAACGGCAGCGATTCGAGCTCGTGGAGCAGGGACTCACCGCCTTCGCTACTTACCGGCGCAGCGGCGACCGCCTCGCGATTCCGCATGTCGAGTCGCCGCCGCCCCTCCGCGGCAAGGGCACCGCCGATCGTCTCATGCACGCTGTCGCGGCTTACGCGGGCGAACGCGCGCTGAAGGTGACACCGCTCTGCGGCTATGCGCGTTCCGCCGCCATCCCGAACATGCGGACTTGCTGGACTGACGTGCCCTGGTGATGAAGGTGCAGTCCGTGCCTACTCCACGTCGATCGCAACAGGTCTGGAGGCAATTCCGTTGGCGACGACCTGCAGTGAACTGGCGCCGGCTTCAGCGGCGGAAGGCACCTCGAAATCGGTAGATACTATCGTGCGCCCGGTCGCCACACCCATTGTGCTGTGATCATGCGTACGCGCGTAAAAAACGTGCTTGGTGGCATTGTTTGTGACTCGCACCAGGGGATAATTGGTCGACGTCATCAACTCGTCTCCGAACGCGTTCGCCTGGGACAGGCCATTAAACTGCCTGCCGGAGATTTGATATGTGGTGCCCCGCGCAACGGTTGAGGGAAAACCCAGGATCTTTGGCCGCCAGCCGCCGTCGATGACTCCCCCGGAGGGCCGATAAACGGCGGATCCCCCGACCAGAACGCCACCGGAGGGCAAGATTATCAGGCTGTTACCGCAAGTGCAGACGGGCTGCTTGACGAGATTGGTGCCGTCAAATTCATACGCGGATCCGCTGGCGCCCTGTACAAGCACCCGCCCATTCGGCAGGAGCACGGCGAAATTATCGCCCGCATCGTCGCCATCGGGAAAATCCGGACCCGCCGTCCAGCTGTTGCTTGCTGGCGAGTAGAGCGCGGTGTGCGCCGTCGCCTCGCCCTGAGGAAGCGCACCGGTCGCAAATACGGCACCGTCCGGCCGCAGGATGGCAGGACCGGTTTCACCGGGCGGGTAATAACACCCATTGGTGCCGTATGGCACGCAGCCACAGCAAGCAGGGGGCGATTTCAGCAGAGAGGGCGTGACGCCGGCATCGAGCCAGCCGCGCGCCTCCAGAACATACCGCTCCGTGTGCGGCGCTACCTTGACATCGACTGCCAGCAGGCTGCCGTCGGGCAAAAGGGTCAACCCTTCTTCAGAATTGAAATCGTTCTTCCCTCTTGTTGGCAGAATGGTCCATGTCATCGACACGGGATCGAGCGCTGCCATTTTCCGATTCAGCTTTTCAGCGACCACATAGCGGCCATCCGGCAGCACGACGGCGGCGGAATCGCCGATGTAGTCCCAGTTCGGCGGCGGCAGCAGCTCCGTCCATACATTTTTTTGCGGGTCGTAGATCTCGCCTCTATTCGTCAGAGCGAAGCTGCCGAAATTGTATTCGCCGCCTTGCACGATGACGCGTCCGTCGCCGAGCACCGCGGAGGCGAAGGCATAAGGGGCGTAGTCCGGCGGCAGATCCGCCGCCCGTTTCCATGTCCCGTGGACATAGCTTCCGTTCTGATCGGGCGTCAGCAGGTACCAATGTCGCTCGTTGGCGGCGGACTGTCCCAGCAGTCTGCCGTCGGTCAACTGAAACGCGATATCCACGCCCTCTGGCGCAGGATGGGTCATGTTCTCCAAGGTACCGGCAGCAGCGGGACCCAGCGCCGCACTCAAAGCGAAACAAGCGACGGCCACAAACCTTCGGATCATGTATGCCCTCCCGGCTATATTCTGTACTTTATTCGGTCGCATATCGGCCTCGCAATGTCGCGCCGATCACCATTGTGGCATCGGCTCGCTTGCCGGGGGCGATGTGTCGCCGTCCTGCACCGTGTAGCGCGACGCGGTGTCCTGCCCGTCCAGCCCGTTGATGGGCTGGTAGCTGGCGTCGAAGTCCGCATGGCTCGTCGCGGTCGCGCTGCCGTTGGTGAAGAAGCCGTTGCCGGGGACCGCCGTGTGCCGCGCGATCGAGGTGACAAGATTTCCCGCAAATATCTCTACGTTGCGGAGTGCCAGTTCAAGTATAACAATCGACAGAACGCGGCGATCTTCGAGACCGCGATAGGAGGATGCTGAAGCGCGACGGCTGGCAGGCGCTTCAGGAAGCGCAAGAGGGGGCCATGCCGCGTCAGTTACGGTTCTCATTCGCGTCTGCCCTTCCAAAGGAGACGCGCGATCAGGATGACGGCTGATATGCCAAGTATCAGCGCGCGCCTATCTTCGTGCGTACGGTGACGCGCGTTGGCCGCTGATATCTCCTCAATCGTAAATGCGGCCATGGGTTCCCGCGCATGGTGGGATGACTGCGCTGATTGGGCTGCGTGGGCTGTAGCGGCAGGCGTTGTGTTGGAGTCCGTCACTTCGTTCGACACGCTTGCTAGGCTGATGCGGCTCGGCAATCGGGAAACTCTTCGAAAACGCATAGAAAAGCTTGGCCTGCTAATCCTGATTTCCGGGTTAGTCGCGGAAGTGCTGATTAGAAACCGAGTGAGGGAACGAACTGACATTATTGAGAGCGCCCTTTCTACATCTCTACGCGATACGATTGCGGCGAATGCTGACTTAGACCGTAAGATTAAACTGGAACAATCGGACATACGCAGCATGTCGGGGGATGTGGAAAATTTATGGGACGAGACTGAAGACCTAAGCGGCGATCTTGATGACATCGCCAACGGAATGAGCGGCTTACAAGCGGGGCAGAGAACGCTTGAAACGCGCCAATCCGGCGCGGAGAGGCGCCTCGGCGCATTGGGTGAACGTACAACGTCGCTATCTTCGTCACTTGATACCGAGCAGTCGCGCGTTGCCAAAGCCAATGAAGAAATTGATGAGGCATTCCAGACAATGCAACGGAGGCACATACGGGGGCACCCAGAACTGGAACTGGGACGATACGCAGGTAGCGTCGTATACCTGTGGTGGCCGCGCGGCGATGACGAGGCCGCGAATCTAAAACGCGAAACCGCTGATACATTCACCAAATCTGGCTGGACCGTTTTGGAGGTGCCGGAAAAAGATGCAGACCCCACGTATCCGGATGAAGGAGTCAGAATCGCCTTCAATTCTGAAACGGGCACTGGCGGCTGGGACGAAGTGCTGACTGCAAAGGCACGGGCTGTATGCCGCATGTTTCGGCAGAGCGAAATTCTAGGTGTCAAATTTGAGCCGGGCGGGGCGGAGTACGCTCCGGCAAGCAAGGCGCATACTTTGGTCGTGCGGATTGGTCGCCAGTCCGAGCAGTTCCTAAGTCGGCATGCTTGGGAAAAGCAGTACCCAAAGGTGCCGTGGCCTGGGTTGTTGCCCCCGGAACTCTCCAAGCTCATAGAGGCGGAGTGCGCAGAGCGGCCAAAATAAGCAGCGGCCCGCGCTGCCCCGAACGTCATCCCAAAAAAAAGTGTTGCCAAGGTTAGGATCAGGCAGACGGATAGACCTCTCTTGTGAAACTTTATATACGCGAAGCAGTCAACACCTTAGGAACTGACTCGCAATATCGAGCGGCCGGCGTAAGTCGCCTGCTCGTCGAGCTGTTCTTCGATGCGCAGCAACTGGTTGTATTTCGCGAGTCGGTCCGAGCGGGCGAGCGAGCCGGTCTTGATCTGTCCGCAGTTCGTGGCGACCGCGAGATCGGCAATGGTGGAATCCTCCGTCTCGCCGGAGCGGTGAGACATCACGGCGCGGTAGGCGGCGCGGTTCGCAGTGTCCACGGTTTCCAGCGTTTCGCTGAGCGTGCCGATCTGGTTGACCTTCACCAGAATGGCGTTTGCGACGCGCTTTTCGATGCCTTCCCTCAGGCGGGCCACATTGGTGACGAAGATGTCGTCGCC
>DIZC01000025.1:1579-59087 GCA_002429315.1 Alphaproteobacteria bacterium UBA6038 | reverse complement strand
TCCTCGTACACCTTCACCATGCCGGACGGATCGAGCGTCTTGCCCTCGCCTTCCAGCACATACTTGCCCTTCTTGAAGAACTCGCTGGACGCCGGGTCGAGCGCCAGCATTACGTCGTCGCCCGGTTTGTAGCCCGCCTTCTCGATGGCACGCATGACGAAGGTTAGCGCTTCGTCGGCGCTCTTCAGATTCGGCGCGAAGCCACCCTCGTCCCCAACATTCGTGTTGTAGCCGGCATCGTGCAGCGCCTTCTTCAGCGTGTGGAATATCTCCGCCCCCATCCGCAGGGCTTCGCGATAGGTCGGCGCGCCCACCGGCATGATCATGAATTCCTGGAAGTCGATCGGATTGTCGGCATGCACGCCGCCGTTGACGATGTTCATTTGCGGCACTGGGAGTGTGCGCGCCAACGTGCCGCCCACATAGCGATAAAGCGGCAAGCCGCTCGCGGCCGCCGCCGCTTTCGCCACCGCCAGCGACACGCCGAGAATGGCATTCGCGCCGAGCCGCGCCTTGTTCGGCGTGGCGTCAAGCGCGCACATCACGCGGTCGATGCGCGTCTGCTCCTCGGCGTCCATGCCGCCGACTGCATCGAAAATCTCGCCGTTCACTGCGGCAACCGCCTTCTCCACGCCCTTGCCGCCATAGCGTTTGCCGCCGTCGCGCAGCTCCACGGCCTCGTGCTTGCCGGTGGAGGCGCCGGACGGCACCGCTGCCCGGCCGAAGGAGCCGTCCTCCAGCCGCACATCCACCTCCACGGTAGGATTCCCCCTGGAGTCGAGGATTTCGCGGGCGGTGATGTCGACGATGGCGGTCATGATTTCGGTTCCTCGGCGGACGCGGGGTTCTTAGGGGATGGTGTCTGGCCCATCAACCCGGACGGGATTCAGGGTAAGGTGGGCGCCCGCGAGTCGCGCGGAACGAAGGGGAAAGCCATGACCATCAGCTACGAAACGCTGTACAGCGCCATCGTCACGATCCTGGTGCTGCTGCTTTATTTCTACATGGGAGGACGGGTCGGCGGGTTGCGGGGCAAGCACAATATCCAGGCACCCATCACCACCGGCCACCCGGAATTCGATCGCGCGTTCCGCATCCACTACAACACGCTCGAACAGCTGATCGTGTTTTTGCCGCTGCTGTGGCTTGCCACCCTGCTTTATCACGGTCTTGCGTGGCTGCCGGCGCTATTCGGGCTCGTGTTCCTGATCGGCCGCATCGTCTACATGCAGATTTACATGTCCGACCCGCAGAAGCGCGGACCGGGCATCCTGATCGGAATGCTGGGTAATCTCGGCCTCTTGGTGCTCGCCATCGTCGGCATCGTTCAGGCCTGGAGCGCCCTCAGCGCGACGTAATCCGTCGCAGATGGTAAGCCACGGCGGCGTTTCGCGGCGTGTAGCTTCGCAGGTGACGAGACTGGCGGATTGCTCCCGGAGGGTGTGATTAGGGCATACGCCGCTTGGCGATCGCGTCAAGTTCCACGAGTTCGCTCAGAATGGAGGGAAGGTCCTTCAGGCGGATCATGTTGGGGCCGTCGGAGGGGGCGTTGTCCGGGTCCTGATGCGTCTCCATAAAAACGGCCGCGACGCCGACCGCCACGGCCGCGCGCGCGATGGTTGGCGCCATCTCGCGATTGCCGCCCGATGACGTGCCCTGCCCGCCCGGCTTCTGCACCGCATGCGTGGCATCGATCACCACCGGCGCGCCGAATGTCGCCATCTCCGACAGGCCGGTCATGTCCACCACCAGCGTGTTGTAGCCGAAGCTGGTGCCGCGCTCGGTTACCAGCACGTTCGGATTGCCGGCGCCGGTAATCTTCGCGATCACGTTCATCATGTCCCATGGGGCGAGGAACTGCCCCTTCTTAACGTTTACGACTTTGCCGGTCTGGGCGGCGGCGACGAGCAGATCGGTCTGACGGGAGAGGAAGGCGGGAATCTGCAGCACGTCCACCGCCTCCGCCACGACCGCACATTGTTCGCGCTCGTGCACATCGGTGAGCACCGGCACTCCAAGACTCTCGCGGATTTCGGCGAACACTGGCAGCGAGGCCGCAAGCCCGGCGCCGCGCTGACCCGACCCGCTGGTGCGGTTCGCCTTGTCGAAGCTGGTCTTGTAGATCAGCCCCACGCCGGCCTTGGCCGCGATCTCTTTCAGCGCCGATGCAATTTCCAGCCCGTGCGCCCGGCTCTCCAGCTGGCAGGGCCCCGCGATCAGGGCGAGTTTTCGGCTGTTTCCGACCTCGACGGAGCCGATTTTCACCGTGGCATTGGGGCTCATCGGGCCAATCTATCGGCTTTGACGGGACAATCCAGCGCCCGCTGAGGATGAGCTAATCGCCTGAATTCACACGGGTTTTCGCACCAGAACCGCTGCACGGCCAAATCGGACCGGTGCTCCCGGCGTTGACAGGCCAGAGAGCCGATGATCAGTGTCCGCCCCCGAAACGGGCTCGGCGCCCTGATTCGGCACCCTTCCACGAGGCCGTATCCGCCCTATTTGAAGCCGATCATGAACGTCCTCGTCGTCGAGTCCCCCGGCAAAGTTAAGTCGATCAACAAGTACCTTGGCTCCGGCTATCGGGTGCTGGCCAGCTTCGGTCACATCCGCGACCTGCCGGCCAAGGATGGGTCGGTCCGCCCGGACGAGGACTTCTCCATGTCCTGGGAAGTGGACCCGAAGGCGCAGAAACGGATCAAGGATATCGCCGACGCCCTAAAGGGCGCCGACAAGCTGATCCTCGCGACCGATCCGGATCGGGAGGGAGAGGCCATTTCCTGGCACGTGCTCGAAGTGCTTCGCCAGAAGAAGGCACTCGGTAAAGTCCAGGTCGAGCGGGTGGTGTTCAATGCCATTACCAAAAACGCGGTGCTGGAGGCGATCCGCAATCCCCGCGGCATCAACGAGGAGCTCGTGGATGCCTACCTCGCCCGCCGCGCGCTTGATTACCTCGTGGGTTTCACTCTCTCGCCCGTACTGTGGCGCAAGCTGCCCGGTGCGCGCTCGGCTGGCCGGGTGCAGTCGGTGGCGCTGCGGCTGGTTGTCGAGCGCGAAGCCGAGATTGAGGCCTTCCGGGCGCAGGAATACTGGACCGTCGACGCCGATGTGCGGACCGAGGCCGGCGGCTTCGGGGCACGGCTCACGCAGCTCGATGGCAAGAAGCTCGACAAGCTTGCGCTCGGCAACGAAGCGGAGGCGAATCGCGCGGTGGATGCCATCGGCGCGCAAGCCTTCCGCATCGGCAGCGTTGAAAGCAAGCCGGTCAAGCGCCACCCCTCGCCCCCGTTCATCACCTCCACATTGCAGATGGAGGCCTCGCGCAAGCTGGGCTTCAACGCCAAGCACACCATGCGCGTCGCCCAGCAATTGTACGAAGGCGTCGATATTGGTGGCGACACCGTCGGACTCATTACCTATATGCGCACCGACGGTCTGGACGTGGCGCCGGAAGCGATTACCGAAGCGCGCCACCTCATCGGCGAGCAGTACGGGAAGCGCTACGTGCCCGGAGCGCCGCGAAAATATGTCAGCAAACAGAAGAACGCGCAGGAGGCCCACGAAGCCATCCGCCCGACCAGCTTCGCGCGGCGTCCGGAAGGCATCACGCGGCGCCTCGATTCCGATCAGGCGAGACTCTACGAACTGATCTGGAAGCGGGCGCTGGCGAGCCAGATGGAAAGCGCGGAACTGGAACGCACCACAGTGGATGTCGTTTCCGCGGATAGCAGGATCACCCTTCGCGCGACTGGCTCCGTGACGCTGTTCGACGGCTTCCTCACGCTCTACCAGGAAGGCCGCGACGAGCCGGACAGCGACGAAAGCGGTGCAAGACTGCCGCGCGTGAAGGAAGGCGAAGCGGCCGCCATCGAGCAGGTGAAGCCCGAGCAGCATTTCACCGAACCGCCACCGCGCTATTCGGAAGCGACGCTGGTGCGCAAGCTGGAAGAGCTCGGCATCGGCCGGCCATCCACCTACGCGAGCATCCTCTCCACCCTGCGCGACCGCGCTTATGTACGGATGGAGCGCAACCGCTTCGTCCCCGATGACAAGGGTCGCATCGTCACCACCTTCCTCACCAATTTCTTCCGCCGTTATGTGGAATACGGCTTCACCGCCGATCTGGAAGAGAAGCTGGACGAAGTCTCCGCGGGCACCCTCGACTGGAAGCAGCTCTTGCGCGATTTCTGGCGCGATTTCTCCGCCGCTATCGGGGAGACCAAGAACCTCAAGGTCTCCGACGTCATCTCGGCTTTGGACGAGGTCTTGGGACCGCACCTCTTCGTGCCGGTGGATGGCGAAGATCCGCGCGTTTGCCCCACCTGCGGCAATGGAAGGCTATCGTTGAAACTGGGGCGGTTCGGCGCCTTTGTCGGCTGTTCGAATTATCCGGAATGTCGCTACACGCGGAAGCTGGGGCAGAGCGCGGAGCAAGCGAGCAGCGAACAGCCGCGCGAACTGGGCCACGATCCGGAAACCGGCGAGCCCATCACTCTTCGGACAGGCCGCTTTGGTCCCTATGCGCAACGCGGCGAAGGCGACAAGCCCGCGCGCGCCAGCATTCCCAAAGGCACGGAGGCAAGCGCGGTCGATCTGGAACACGCGCTCATGCTGCTGTCGCTGCCACGCGAAATCGGGAAGCATCCGGAAACCGGCGAACCGATCGTCGCCAATTTCGGCCGCTACGGACCTTATGTGCAGCATCAGAAGACCTACGCGTCGCTGGAATCGCCGGAGGATGTGTTCACGGTTGGCATCAACCGTGCAGTGACCTTGCTGGCCGAGAAGAAGGCGAATCCGCGGGGCCGCCGCGGACCGGAGCCGCTGAAGGAGCTGGGCACCAACCAGCTTACCGGCGCCGCGATCAAATTGATGCGCGGGCGTTACGGCCCATACGTCACCGACGGTACCACCAACGCCACCATCCCCAACGGCACCGATCCGCTTTCGGTGTCGCTCGACCAAGCGCTCACGCTGATTGCGGAACGCGAAGCCAAAGGCGGGGGGAAGAAGAAAAAAAATGCGAGACCCGCTACCGCGAAAAAGACGAATGGCAACGCCAAGACAAAGAGCGCAGCCACCAAAGCGAAGAAATCAAGAGCACCTGTTCCCGCCGAATAACCCCCACTTGTCATCCCCGGCGAGCGCGAGCGCCACCGCGCTCCCGCAGGGGAAGGGGACCCAAGTAGCTGCAGCAACTCATTGTCGAAGGTTGGGCACAATACAATGCCACACGTCGCCCGTTGAGGTGTTGTCGCTACCTAGGTCCCCTTCCCTCGCATCGCGCTCCGCGCGATGCTTGCCGGGGATGACAGTGCGGATGTGAAAAGCGCTTGCGCAAGAGAACCGAAAAGCAAACCCTCACCAAAGACCGCGTGCTGGAGGCGCTGGCGTCGACCCCGTCGGGGGCGAAACGCGATCTGGCGCGGGCGCTGCATGTCAGCGGCAATGAGCGCATCGTGCTCAAGCGCATCCTGAAGGAGCTGGAATCGGAAGGCGCCATCGCGCGCGGGCGGAAGCGCTCCTACGAGCGCCCGGGCGCTCTACCCGAAGTCACGGTGCTGGAAATCACCGGCCAGGACCCGGACGGCGAATTGCTCGCGCGGCCGCAGCGCTGGGAAGGCAACGAGGCGCCACCACAGATTATCGTGGTGCCCGGCCGCGAGGACGAAGCGCACGGCCCGGCGCTCGGAGCCGGCGAGCGCGTGTTGGCGCGGCTCACGCAAACCCGCGAAGGATACGAAGCGCACGTCATCAAGCGGCTCGGCGCCAGCGTACACAAGGTGCTCGGCGTGTTTCACCAGAGCGAGCGCGGCGGCCGCGTCGCGCCGATCGATCGCAAGAGCAAATACGAATTCGTGGTCGAGAGCCGCGACCGCGCCGGCGCGCAATCCAACGAGCTGGTGCTCTGCGAGCCCCTTTCGGGCCGCTCATCCGGTCTGCCGCGCGCGCGCATCGTCGAACGGCTTGGCTCGATGAACGAGCCGAAGGCGGTCAGCCTCATCGCCATTCACGCGCACGGCATTCCGACCGATTTCCCGAAGGAGGTACTCGAGGAAGCTGACCGTGCGAAGCCGGTCGGCGCCCGCGGCCGGACGGACTTGCGCAAAATCCCGCTCGTCACCATCGATCCGGAAGACGCAAGGGACCACGACGACGCGGTGTGGGCGGGCCCCGACGACGATCCCAGAAACAAGGGTGGCCATATCGTCCTCGTCGCCATCGCCGACGTGGCGCACTACATGACACCCGGCTCCGCGTTGGATCGCGAGGCGCTGAAGCGCGGCAACTCCGCCTATTTTCCGGATCGCGTGGTGCCGATGCTGCCGGAGAAACTGTCGGCCGATCTCTGCTCGCTGATGGATGAAGTGGACCGGCCGTGTATCGCCGTGCGCATGGTGTTCGATCGCGACGGCAACAAGAAGCGCCATGAATTCCTTCGCGGCATCATGCGCTCCGCCGCCACCCTTACCTACAGCCAAGCGCAGCGCGCGTTCGACGGCAAGGACAACAGCCCACTCGCGCATAACGTGCTGAAGCCGCTGTGGAACGCCTATCACGCGCTGGCGAAGGCGCGCGACCGACGCGACCCGCTCGCGCTCGACCTGCCAGAGCGGCGCATCGTCATCGGTGATGACGGCAAGGTGAAGTCCATCGCCTTCCGCGAGCGGCTGGAATCCATGCGGCTCATTGAAGAGATGATGATCATGGCCAATGTCGCCGCGGCCGAAAGCCTGGAGAAAACACGGCAGCCGCTCATCTACCGCATTCACGAGCAGCCTTCGAAAGAAAAGCTGTACGCATTTGCCGATTACCTGCGCACCATCGGCATGAGCTTCGCCAAAGGCCAGGTGGTGAAGCCCGCTGCGTTCAATCGCATTCTCGCGCAGGCGAAAGGCGGGCCCAACCAAGCGCCGATGAATGATGTGGTGCTGCGCACGCAGGCGCAAGCCGTGTACGCGCCGGAGAATATCGGGCATTTCGGACTGAATCTGCAGCGCTATGCGCACTTCACCTCGCCGATCCGCCGCTACGCCGATCTGGTTGTCCATCGCGCGCTGATCCGCGCCCTGAAATTCGGCGAAGGCGGCTTGAGCGATACTCAGGCGGCGAAACTCGGCGAAGTGTCGGACCACATTTCCATGACCGAGCGCCGCGCCATGGCGGCGGAGCGCGATTCCAACGACCGCTATGTTGCCGCGTACATGGAAGATCGCGTCGGCGCCACGTTTGAGGCGCGTGTCACCGGCGTCACCCGTTTTGGTTTGTTCGTGCGGCTGCCGGAGAGCGGCGCGGAAGGATTGATTCCGGCGCGCACACTCGGTTTCGAATATTTCCGCCATGACGAGCGCCAGCACGCGCTGATCGGCGACCGCACGGGCACCGCGTACCGGATGGGCGACAAGTTGACAGTCCGCCTGATGGAAGCGGCCCCGCTCACCGGCGGCCTGCGTTTCGAGTTGAAGGAAGCGAACGAGCCACAAAGTCCTGCGTCGCGACCGAAACTGCCATTCAAGAAAGAGTCCCGTGGCCGGCGCAGACACTAAGCCAGACCCGATGTTCGAAAAGGGCGAGGCGGTGATCCGAAACCGCCTGCGTCCGAAGGATGCCGCCACGCTGGTGCTGGTGCGGCGCGACGCCGACGCTTTGCGTGTGCTCATGGGCAAACGCCATGGCGACATGGTGTTCATGGCGAACAAGTACGTGTTCCCCGGCGGGCGGGTCGACGCCTGCGATCGGCGGCTGAGAATCGGCGGCGATCTGAAGCCCCACATCGCAGTGAAACTCGCCAACGGCGCGCCTGCGGCGCTTGCCCGCGCCCTCGCGCTCGCCGCAATCCGCGAAACCTTCGAAGAAACCGGCATTCTTGTCGGTGAGCGCACCGATGCGCTCCCGCGCACCAAAAGTGCCTGGAAACGCTTCTTCGCGCACGGCGTGGCGCCGAGGCTTGACGTGCTGGAGTTCATCGCCCGCGCGATCACGCCGCCCAACCGCACCCGCCGCTTCGATGCGCGCTTCTTCATGGCCGACGCGAGCGCCATCGCCCACCAACTTGACGCCGCGCATTCCGACGAACTGCTCACCCCGTGCTGGTTGACCTTTACGGAAGCGCGCGCGCTCGATCTGCCGGGCATCACGCGCGAAGTGCTCGGCGAGGCGGAAGCGCGGCTTGCTGATGGGCCGGATTCGTCGCGCCCCGTCCCGTTCTACCGGTTCCTGCGCGGCAAATCGCAGATGGATCATCTGTGACCACCGTGGCGCTGCGCGGGGCGCGCCTCTCACTCGCCGCCATTCTGTCCGCCTGCGTCGCCTACGGGATCGGCATGGGGCTCACACTGCCGCTGCTGTCGCTCATCCTCGAGCGCATGGGCGAGCCCGGCAGCATGAACGGACTCAATCTGGCGACCGCCGGGCTGGCTTCGCTGCTGGTGACGCCGCACATGCCGCGCATCATGGCGCGCCTCGGCGCCGCGGAATTCCTCGCGCTCGCCCTCGTTGTCGCGGCCGGCGCGCTGCTTGCCATGTACTTCGTGCCAAATCTCTGGCTGTGGTTTCCCGTCCGCTTCGTGCTGTCCAGCGCCCTCAATGCGCTGTTCGTGGTGACGGAATTCTGGATCAACCGGCTAGCGGACGAGAGCCACCGCGGCCGCTATGTCGCACTTTATACTGTCTGCCTGGCAGGCAGCTACGGCATCGGACCGACGCTGTTGCAAGCCATCGGCACGCGCGGAATTGCGCCGTTCGCCGCCGGCGCAGGCCTGCTGCTCGCAGCACTTGGGCCCATCCTGCTGGCGCGCCGCATGGCGCCGCGTATCGAGCAATCGTCCACCGCTTCGGTGTTTTCCGTGCTGCGCGCGGCACCTGCCGTATTCGCCGCCGCTTGCGTGTTCGGCGCCATCGATGCAGGCATGGCGGGACTCATCCCGGTCTACGCCGTTCGCTCCGGCTACACCGAGGCACATGCCGCCCTGTGCGTCAGCGCGATTGCGCTCGGCAGCATCGTGTTCATCTATCCGCTCGGCGCGCTGGCCGACCGTTACGATCGGCGCATGCTGCTCGTCCTGTGCGCCGTCAGTGGCATCGCCGGCGCGGTGCTGGCGCCGTTTGCGGTCGGGACTCCGCCGCTCTTCTATTTCCTCCTGGTCCTGTGGGGCGGGTTAATCCTGGGCATCTACTCCATCGGCCTCACCATGCTGGGCGAGCGATTTCAGGGCGCCACGCTCGCCAGCGCCAATGCCGGTTTTGTCCTGCTCTATTGCCTGGGACTGCTGCTGGGGCCGGCCAGCGAAGGCGTGGCGCTGGACGCGTGGAATCCACACGGGCTGATGGTGGTGCTCGGCGCTATCTGCGCCGGTTATGTCGTCTGGCTGCTGCGGTCGCAGCCTGCTTCCAAGGGCGCGATTTACGGCTAAGCTGACAGACATTCGAAGGGGGATGAGATGACGATGATGACTCGCCGGGCCCTGATGGGCTCGGCCACGGCCGCGCTCACAACCGCAACACTGAAGTCGCGCTTCGCACACGCCGCAGACGATTTCACCACGATGGATGCCGTCGGCATGGCCGCGGCGGCGCGCAACAAGCAGGTGACGCCGCTCGAGTTGGTGGACGCCGCCATCGCGCGCATCCATGCCGTCAATCCGAAGGTGAATGCGGTTGTCACCGAATTCTTCGACAAGGCACGCGCTCGCGCGAAAACCAAATTGCCGGATGGGCCGCTCGCCGGCGTGCCTTACCTCATCAAGGATTTGAACGACGTCAAAGGCGAGCGCACCACCAACGGCTCGCGGCTGACAGCGAAAGTCATTGCAAAGGCGAACGGCACGATCACGGATAAGGTGCTAAACGCCGGCATGATCATCCTCGGCAAGACCAATACGCCCGAATTTGGGCTAATGGCCTCGACCGAAAGCGTGCTGCTCGGGCCATACCGCAATCCGTGGAACACCGATTATTCCACCGGCGGTTCTTCCGGCGGCGCCGCGGCCGCGGTGGCGTCCGGCATGGTGCCCGCCGCGCACGCAAGCGACGGCGGCGGCTCGATCCGCATCCCCGCATCGTGCTGCGGCCTCTTCGGGCTGAAGCCTTCTACAGGACGCATGCGGCTCGTCGGACTGGAGCGGGAGCCGGCGGGGATCAGCGTGGAGAATTGCGTGAGCCGCACGGTGCGCGACAGCGCCACCATCTTCGCCTTGTCGGAGGACATTTCGGCAAACGCGCCGCTGAAGCCGGTCGGCTTCGTCTCCGGCCCGTCGAAGCGGCGGCTGAAGATCGCGTTTTCGATCGTTGGCGATACCGGCAAGGAGCCGCATCCGGACGTACGGGCCGCGGTGGAAGCGACGGCAAAACTCTGCCGCCTTCTCGGCCACGAGATCGTTCTGGCGAAGAGCCCGGTGGATGCGGAGCGTTTCACCGATGCGTTCCTCACGGTGTGGGCTTCAGGTCCGGCCGACCTGGTGAAGCTTGCCAAGAGCCAGAAGCTCAAGCCCGAAGATGTGCTGGAGCCGTGGACGCTTGGGCTTGCCGAGTTTTACGCCAAGAAGCCCAAGGGCGCGTTGGCACAGAGCCTCGCCTATTTCCGCACGGTCGAAGCGCAGATCGCAGAATTCTTCACGCATCATGACGCCTGGCTGACGCCGGTATTGTCGACTCCGCCGCCCAGATTGGGCGAGCAGGCACCGACAGTGCCGTTCGCAACGCTCTATGACCGCATCGTGGGCTATGCAACCTACACGCCGGTGCACAACGCGGCGGGCACGCCCGCGATGTCGGTGCCGCTCGGCATGAGCGCGAGCGGACTTCCCATCGGCAGCCAGTTCGCAGCGGCAAAAGGCAACGAGGCGCTGCTCTATGCGCTCGCCTACGAGCTGGAACAGGCGCAGCCTTGGGCCGGCAAACACCCGCCGATTTGGGCAGGTTGACTTGGGAGCGCCGATCCGTAGGTTACGCGCCCTTCGGGATTAGCGAGGACTTTTCACATGGCCAAGCCGACCACCGCCAAGATCCGGCTCAACAGCTCCGGCGACACGGGCTTCTTCTACGTCACAAAGAAGAATACCCGCACCATGACGGAGAAGTTCTCCATGAAAAAATACGACCCCGTGCTGCGCAAGCACGTGGAGTTCAAGGAAGGCAAGATCAAGTGAGGCAGTCGGGAACCGGCAATCGGGAATCGGCGGGATAAACCGATTGCCGACTGCCGATTGCCTTCCCTTTACGCTGCCTTCTTCCGCTCGACGCCGGCCAGGAAATTGCTGATGTGCTCGAGATAGACCGGCACCAGCGCGTTGGTGAAATCGTGCGCCATGCCGGGCACGATGACGAGTTCGCAGCCGGCAATGCAGGCCGCCGTGTCTCTTCCGCCCTCGAGCGGAACCAGCGGATCGTCGGCGCCGTGAATCACCAGGCACGGACAGCGCACGGTCTTCAGGATACCGTTGCGCGGCTCCGAAGCGAGGATCGCAACCAGCTGCCGCGCCGGTCCCGCAGGATCGTAAGGCACGCGGTCGACCTCGCGTTCCAGAAGCTCCGTCAACTCCTCTTCGCTTGCGGGGAAGCCCGGACTGCCGATGGTCCTCCAGATCTTGCGGCCGGCCGCCATGCGGTCTTCGCGGCTGTCGCTGGCCGGCGGCATGGTGAGCACCGCCAGCGCCTCGGGTTTTGCCGGCGGCAGGTCGCGGCGGCCGGTGGTCGACATGATGGAGACGAGGCTACGCGTCACCCGCGGATATTTGGCTGCCACGATTTGCGCGATCATTCCGCCCATCGAGGCGCCGACGATGTGCGCACGTTCGATGCCGAGCGCATCGAGCAGGCCGGCGGCGTCCGCCGCCATATCGTCGAGCAGATAGGGCGCAGAGATTTTCTCGCCGGTCATCATCTTGGCCATCGCCTGGCCGACGTTGGGTGCGCCGAGATGCGCGAGATGGGTGGATTTACCGATGTCCCGATTGTCGAACCGGATGACATAGAAGCCGCGCGCGGCGAGCCCTTCGCACAGCGCCACCGGCCACATCGTCATTTGGGCCGAAAAGCCCATGATCAGCAGCACGGCGGGATCGGTCCGCCGTCCGAAAGTCTCGTACTCGATGTCGATGCCGTTGGCGCGTGCTTGCGGCATGGCTTCCACCCCTTGCGATATGGTTTCGGCACACCTTAGCATCCGGCCGCTCGCCTTTGACAAGGCCGGCCACTTTCGACCCGCCTCCACGATGAAACGCGATCTGAACCGCCTAGCCGACGAACGCTTCGACCTGCTCGTCATTGGCGGCGGGATCACCGGCGCCTGCGTGGCGCGCGACGCGGCGCAGCGGGGGCTTTCGATCGCATTGATCGAGAAGAACGATTTCGCCCACGCCACCAGCGCGCATAATTCCAAGCTGATCCATGGCGGCCTGCGGTATTTGCGCAATTTCGAGCTGGGCCTCGTGCGGGAATCGCTGCGCGAGCGCCGCATCTGGCAGCGCATCGCGCCGCACCTGGTGCAGCCGCTGCCCTTTCTCATCCCGCTCTACGGCGCCGGCTGGAAGGCGCGCGCCCAGCTGGCGGCGGGGCTCGCGCTTTACGATCTGCTGTCGTTCGACCGCGGCTGGCTCGACGATCCGGCGCAGCGCCTGCCTGGCCATCGCTGGCTCGATGCAAAGACGGCGCTGGCGCGCGAACCGGCATTGGAGGGCCCGCGGCTCGACGGCGCGTTTCAGTATTATGACGCGCAGATGTATTCGCCGGAGCGGCTGGCGCTCGAATGCGTGCTGGATGCGGTCGCGCACGGCGCCGCCGTCGCCAATCATTTAGCGGCCGGAAAGCTGTTGCTGACCGGCGGCCGTGTCGAAGGCGCAAGCGTAACGGATGCGTTCAGCGATGCGCGCTTCGATATCCGTGCTAAGATCACGCTCATCGCCGCGGGCCCCTGGGCCGATATCTTCCTTGCCGGTGCGCTTGGAAAGGCGGCATCGCACAAGCTGATGCGCTCCAAGGGCATTCATCTGATCGTTCGGTCGATGACGCGGTCCGCCGCGCTGACAGTTGCCGCGGGCGGCGGTCATTTCTTCGTGCTGCCGTGGCGAGGTGCCTCCCTGCTCGGAACCACTGACACCGCCTTTGCCGGCGCACCGGACAGCGTCGGCGTCACCGAACGCGACATCGCCGACTTTCTCGGCTTCATCGACGCGCATCTGCCGGCGGCGCATCTCAGGCGCGAGGATGTTCAGCACTTTTACGCCGGCCTGCGCCCGCTGGTCGACGACGGCACCGGCGATACCTACGACGCCAGCCGGCGCGCCGAGCTGATCGATCACCGCAGGGACGGCGTAGACGGCCTGTTTTCCGCCATCGGCGGAAAGTGGACGACCTCCCGCCAGCTTGCGCAGAAAACGACGGACGCGATCGTGTCCAGATTGGAGAAGACTGCCGGCCCATGCACCACCGCGGGGGCGAGGCTCCCCGGCGCGCCGGCCGGTCCGTTCGCGACGATGCTGCAGCAGGAGAAGAACCAGAGCAGACATGCCGGGCAGCTCGAACACATCGCGCGGCTCTATGGGACGCGCGCGCCGCAGATGCTTGCGCTGATCGGGGAGTCCGCCGCGCTCGGCGAGCAACTCTCGCCATCCGGCGATCTCGCGGCGCAGATTGTGTTCGCCATGCGTGAAGAAATGGCGCTGACGTTGGAGGATGCCGTCATGCGCCGCACCGGCATCGGGCAGCTCGGAGATCCCGGAGCACCCGTTCTTCAAAACGCTGCCGCTCTGATGGCGAATGAATTCGGCTGGAACGAAGACCGCCGCGCCCGGGAGATCGAAGCCGTCGAAGCAAATTTCAGGACGCAAGAGGGCGTATGAGAGCGTTTGTCGTTGTCAATCCGCAGTCGGCGAACGGCCGCACGGCGCGCGACTGGCCGGCCATCGAACGCAACCTGCTCGGCCTATATGCGCAGCTGGAAGTGAGGACAACCAGCCGCCGCGGTGAAGCGACCGGATACGTGCGCAACGCGTTGCAGGAGGGCCACGGTGAGATCATCGCCGTCGGCGGCGACGGCACCATCAACGAAGCGATGAACGGCTTTTTCGACGCGGACGGCTCCATCGCGCCCGACGCCGTATTCAGCTTCGTCACCAGCGGCACCGGCGGCGACTTCCGCAAAACCTTCGGCATCGCACCGGGCTGGCCTGCCGCCGTCGCCAGGCTGAAGGGCGCACGCGCGACGCCGGTGGATGTGGGCCGCGTGTCCTGCCTCACCGCGGCCGGCGCGCCGATCGTGCGCTACTTCGCCAACATTGCTTCGTTCGGTCTCTCC
This sequence comes from Alphaproteobacteria bacterium UBA6038, assembly GCA_002429315.1. GTDB lineage: Bacteria > Pseudomonadota > Alphaproteobacteria > Micropepsales > Micropepsaceae > Rhizomicrobium. The sequence continues at coordinate 44,794 of DIZC01000025.1, read as the reverse complement.
GGCGCCGTCGTCGACTCGGTGAACCGCGCGCGCGTTGCGAAACTGTTCGGCGGTCAATTCGCATTCGCCTTCCACAGCGGCCTCGACATGCTCACCTATCGCGACCGGGCGGTGCGCATTCGCGCCGACGGCGCATTCGACGAGATAGCCTCCATTTCCACTGTCGCCATCGCCAACGGACAGTATTTCGGCGGCGGCATGCGCGTCGCACCAACTGCCAAACCCGACGACGGGCTGTTCGATATCGTCATCATGGGCGGCGCGCCCAAAGGCGAGGCGATCGCCGACATGAAGCTTCTCTACACCGGTGAGCACGTGAACCGTCCCCACGTGCAGTGCCTGCGCGGCCGCACCGTCATGGCCGTGCCGGTGGCGGAGACGAAGGGCCGGCCCGTGCTCATCGAGCTGGACGGCGAAAGCGTCGGCCGCCTGCCCGCCACGTTCGAAATCCTGCCCCGCAGCTTGAATCTGCGCTGCTGAATCGGCGCCGTTCACCATGTGACCGTCTTGGCTTTGCCGCGGCCTGCCCGGGTTGCGATGCTGCCGGGTTGGAGAGATAGCATCGGCCAATGGCGATCGATCGCAGCAAATTGCGCTGGAACGGCTGGGGATGGGCGGCCCATCAGGACGGCGTGGCGGCGCGCGACGAGGTATGGGCGTGGCTCGCTTCGGAACTCGGCATGCCGAGCCTGCTCGCGACCCCCGCCACCCCGCTCGAAGAGATCGCGTTGCCGCCGTCGCGGCTGTCGGATGTCGATCGCCACGTGCTGACGGCGATCCTCGGCGCCGACCGGGTGCGCGAGGACAAATTCGAGCGCGCCTTTCATGCCCGCGGCCGCTCCTACCACGATCTGCTGCGGTTGCGGGCGGGCGATCTTTCGGATGCGCCCGATGCGGTGGTGTATCCGCGCTCGACGGAAGAAGTGCTGACGCTGCTTGCCTTTGCGTCCGAGCGGTCTGTGGCCGTCGTTCCTTATGGCGGCGGCACCAGCGTGGTGGGCGGTGTGACGCCGTTGCGCGGCGGCTTCAATGCCGCGATCTCGATCGATCTGTCCGGCATGCACCGGGTGGAAAGCATCGATGTCGAATCGATGACGGTGCGCGCCGAAGCGGGCATCGATGGTCCGGCGCTGGAAAAGGCGCTGCAGGCAGAAGGCCTCACCCTTGGCCATTATCCCCAGTCGTTCGAATTCTCCACGCTGGGCGGCTGGATCGCTCATCGCGGTGCCGGCCAGCAGTCGAACCGCTACGGCAGGGCGGAGGACTGGCTGGTCGGGGCGGAGCTCGCCACGCCGCGCGGCATGCTGCGCGATGCGGATTTTCCCGCCAGCGCCGCAGGCCCGCGCCTGACGGATCTGATCGCCGGTTCGGAGGGCGTGTTCGGGATCGTCACCAAAGCAACCGTGCGCGTGCGTCCGATGCCGAAGGAAATCGTCGGTCATGCGTATCTGTTTCGCGATCTGGCAAGCGGCGCCGATGCCATTCGCGAAGCGGTGCAGAACGGCGTTCCCGCCGCCATGCTGCGATTGTCGGATGCGGAAGAGACGCGCTTCTACCGCGCATTCGGCAAAGTGGGAGCCGCGCCCCGCTTTTCGGATCGTCTTTCAGGGCTCGTCCTCAAAGCCAGGCACTTTCATCGGCCTTGCGCGCTGATCGCTCAGTTCGAAGGCTCGCGCGACCCGGTGAATTTCGCGCGACAGCGCTTTGGCCGGATCGCGCGGCACCACGGGGCGCTCTCGCTGGGCGCAGGCCCGGCAACGCGTTGGCGTGAGGGCCGTTTTCATGGCCCATACCTGCGCGACCCCATGCTGGATCGCGGCCTCGGCGTCGACACACTGGAGACCGCCACCAGCTGGTCGAAGCTGCAGGCGCTTTACGCCGCGGTGAAGTCGGCGCTTGAAAGGGCGATCGCCGCCAGTGTTCCGCGGCCGGGAGCCAAGGGCGTCGTCATGTGCCACATCAGCCATTCCTACACCGATGGCGCGAGCCTCTATTTCACCTACATCTTTCCGCGCAGTTTGAACGGCGATGACATCGCGCAATGGCAGGCCATCAAGTGCGCGGCATCGGACGCCATCGTCGCCAATGGTGGCACCATCAGCCATCATCACGGCGTGGGAGAGGATCACCTGTCCTGGATGGCGCAGGAGAAAGGCGCGCTGGGTATCGAGGTGCTGCGCGCGGTCAAGCGCGCGCTCGATCCCAAGGGCATCCTCAACCCGGGCAAGCTTATCCCGTAAGCGCGGCCTTCAGCGCAGTGGCGGCGGAGCCCAGCGCTTCGGCCGCCTGCGGCAGCACCGCCTGCAGATAAATGAAGTCGTGCACCATGGCGGGATGATCGTCGAGCGCGACGGACACGCCGGCCGCGCGCAGCTTCTCGGCATAGGCCACGCCTTCGTCGTGCAGCGGATCGAATCCGGCGACCATGATGTAGGCAGGCGGCAGGCCAGCGAACTTCTCGGCCAGCAGCGGCGAGGCTTTGGGAGCCGCGCGATCCGCATCCGCGCTGAAATAATGATTGAAGAACCAGTCGAGGCCCTTGCCTTCGAGAAAATAACCTTCGGCGAAATCGCGCCGCGATGCGGTTGCGGCATCGATATGGGTCACGGGAAACAGCAGAAGCTGAAAGGCGATCTTCGGTGCGCCGGCGTCGCGCGCCAGGTGCGAAACAACCGCCGCCAGCGAAGCGCCGGCCGAATCGCCGCCCACCGCCAGCCGGTTGGCATCGACGCCCAGCTGCGCCGCGTTGGCTTCGATCCAGCTCACGGCCGCGAACGCATCCTCCACCGCGGCGGGGAATTTGTGCTCCGGCGACAGGCGGTACTCAACGGAAATCACCCGGCAGGTGGAAAGGTTGGCGAGCATCCGGCAGAGGCCGTCATGCGTCTCCACGCTGCCGATCACGAAGCCGCCGCCATGGAAAAACACGAGCGTCGGCTGCGGTTCGCTGCCCGCGGCCACCGGGGAATAACTGCGGGCGGCAATGTCGCCGCCCGGCCCTGGGATGGCGAGGTTCGCGATCTTGCCGATCGGCACGTCCTTGGGACCAACCGCCTGCATCAGCGCCACCATCACCTCGCGCGCCGCCGGCGCGTCCAGCTCCCACAGCTTGGGCTGCGGCTGCGCCGCCATCTGGTCGAGGAAGGCCTTCAACAGCGGATCGAGCGGCATGGCGGTCTCTCGGTGTCGTGAACCCGAGTGTGCATGCAGGCACGGCAGGCGCAAGCGCGGGAGCTGGGCATGCCGCCTCACGCAAATGTGCCGGGGGGCTTAACGATATGCACAGCAGTTTGGGGGGTTAATGGCTGGTCAGCGGGATGCGAATTCGATCAACTGCACGGGTTCCACGCGGCTGGGGCAACCTAAAACCCTGATCTGGGCTGCGTGCGAAGGAGAGCCGCTGCAATGCGGCTCTCCGCCCTTTCTCACCTTGCGCTTTTGCAGCTCCAGCGACTCAGTGAATCACGATGGGGAGGTCGGGGTCGAGCCGTTGGGCAAAGATGTCGTCGAGCAGGACGGACAGCGATTGCCAGAAATGCGCGCGCTCCACGTCGCCTTCGAGTTCCAGCGACACCGTCGCCTGCCGCGCGAAGTCCATCGCCGAGGCGCCATGCTCGATGGCGAGGTCGGCAGCTAGCTGGCAGAGGTCGCCCGTACGCATGCGCGCCATAAGGACGCATCATGGTAATCATCGCGTTAAAATGGCGGATGGCTGTTGAGAAACTCCAGCTCTTCCGGCGCGGACTGTCGCCCAAGCGCCACATTGCGGCCGGGAAAGCGGCCGAATTTCGCGATCGCATCCCGATGCGCGAGAGCGTACGGGTAATTCTCGCTGTCTTTGCCCACGCGCTCCGCGATCAGTGCCACGCAGCGGTCCTGATCCTCGCGATGTTCGGAATGCATGAACGGAAGGTAAAAGAAGGAGCGAAGCGTTTGCGGGACCTGCAGATCGAATCCACGCGCAACCGCGCGATCGGCAATCGCGCGCGCTTTCGCGTCGGTCGCGAACGCCTCCGCTTTCCCGCGGAACATGTTGCGAGGAAGTTGATCGAGTAGAATGAGCAGCGCGAGCGCCCCTTCGGCGCTGTTCTCCCAATCAGGGAGCTTGCCGTCGCTCGCGAGCGCGCAGCTCTCGCCAAACCGCCGCGCGATATCGGCATCGAGTTCCAGGTCGGGCTCGAACCAGCGTTTTTCACCGACCTCCTCCGCCCAGAAGCGAACGATGTCGTGCGGGGTCATTGCGGGATGTATTCGGCGCGGTCACCGAGCTTGATTTCGCCGCCGCGGCGGACGACGCAGCACACCCCGCCCCGCCAGTCAGGGCGCAAGGCCGCCCGCAAGCCGCTGTACGAGCGCTCCATCAAATCGCACGGCCGCGTTTCCATCGTGATCTGCAATTCGGCATCGCCGATGCGCAACAGCCCGCCGGCCTCGCGCGGCCGTTCCAGATTGGCGAGCAGCAGATTGGCGCGGCGCGTAATCCACGGCAGCTCCACGCCGACATCGCGGCAGGCATCCCCCCAACCGTCCCGGAACAGGACGGTCACCTGACGGCCGTGCTTCATGCCGCGTGCATCGCCTTCGATGCCGCGTTCGAGCGAAATGGAGGCGCTGGTCATCTCTTCCAGCGGCGCACCCAACTCCCGCGCCCGCGCAATGCCAACCAAGTTGCCGCTCATGGAACTTCTATCACGTCGGCCGGTGGCGTGGCAGCGTAGAGCAGATCGACCAGCTTGTTGCGGCGCTCCAGGGTGGCGTGCTGATTCACATAGCCCTTATCGGTGATCTCGTTGCCGTCGATGGAAGGCGGCTCCGTCAGCAGGATGACGCGCCTGATGCGGGCCGACGAGCCGCCGCAGGTGCGGTTGTGCTCTGCCAATTTGTTCCGGACGAATTCTCGCACCTTCGGGTTTGCGAGAATTACCTGCGGCCCATCCAGAGCCGGATCGCCGGCGATTTCCTTTGCCGCAGCGATATTGGGCCACGCCAGCAATCCGACGAACGATTTGTCGTGCCCGGCAAGGACGCAGTCCTGAATCAGCGGCGAGGCGGCCGCGATCGCTTGCGCGCGCAATGTGCCGACCGAAACCCAGGTGCCGGAATCGAGCTTGAAGTCCTCCGTGACACGACCGTCGAACACCAGGCCTTGCTCAGGATCGTTCTCGTCCAGGAATTTCGCCGCATCGCCCAAACTGTAGAAGCCCTCCTCATCGAACGCGGCTTGCGTGAGATCGGGGCGGCCAAGGTAACCCGGCGTCACCGTCGGGCCCTTCACCCTCACTTCCAGCTTCAGCCCGTTCGGCACCAGCTTCAGCGCGATGCCCGGCAGCGGCAGCCCGATGAGGCCCACGCGATCGGTGATCCAATGCACCACCGTCACGCCCTGGGTTTCCGTGGCGCCGTACATGGTGGTGAACGGGATACGATAGCCGGTGGCGGCAATGGCGAGCGCCTGGAACCGGTCGGCGATGTCCTGGCTCAACGTGGCGCCGCCGTATCCGGCAAAACGCAGCTTCGAGAAGAACTTGTCGCGCAACGCCGCATCGCGCTCCATTGCCTCGCACAGCCAGCCGAACGCCACTGGTGCGGAGCCGAACACCAGCGGCGCGACCTCGCGCAGATTGCGGATGGTCTCGTCGAACAGGCCGGGCAGCGGCTTGCCGGCATCCAGATACACCGTGCCGCCGGCATTCAGGTTGCCGTTGAAGCCGATATTGCCGGCGGAGATGTGATTCCACGGCATCCATTCGAGACTCTCCGGAATCTCTTTCGGATCGGGCTCGCCGCGCAGCGCTTCGGTCGCGGCGATCACCGCGCACATCATGCTGTGTGTCTGGATCACGCCCTTGGGCATGCCCGTGGATCCGGAGGTGAAGAGGTATTTCGCCACCGTGCCATGGTCGACCTTCTCCATGGATGCAGCGACATCGGCTGTCGGTTTCGTGGCGAGGAGGTCGGAATACGCGGTGGTGGCGCGATCCGAAATCGGAAGCACCGTCACCACCTCCACGCCGTCGAGCGGCAGGTTGGACAGCGCGCGCGAATAATACGGCCCCTGCTCGGCGAAGATCATCTTCGGCCGGGTCGCGGCGAACACGTGCTTGAGCTTGCCGTGATCGGCGCTCATCAGCGAATACGCCACAGACACGGGTGCCACCGGCACCCGCGCCTTCATCGCGCCCAGCATCATGGTCGCGTGCACGATGGAATTCCCCGATAGGACCATCAGCGGCGCATCCGGCCCAAGCCCGCGATCGAGCAGGGCCTGCGCGATGGCATCGGCGCGCGCGTTCGCTTCGCCATAGGTGATGAAGCGCCAGTCGCCCAGCCTGCCGCCATCGAGCGGCGTGCGCTCGGCGATGAAGTTGCGCTCCGGATGCTGCCCCGCGCGCGTCTCCAGCAGATGCGCGATGGAGCAATGCATGGTCCCAAGGGGATATTTCGAATGAAGGTAAATCGTCCCGTCCGCCTTGCGGGTGACCTCCACCGCCGGCGGCTTCTGGGCCAGCGGCTTGAACGGCGGCAATTCGGCGGGCCTCACCTGGATATTCACGGGCTTTTCTCCCCAGCGGCGAGAACTACACTTCGCAGCCGTTATTTTGTATATCTCCCGTGCGCCGCATGGGAATTGCCCTGGCGGTCGGCGGGAGACAGCGTGTGCGCGGCAATAGCGTTCTGCTCATCATCGGCGGCGGCATCGCCGCATACAAGTCCCTCGAACTGATACGGCGGCTCAAGGAGCGGGGGGCTTCAGTGCGCGCGATCCTGACCGCGGCCGGCGCGCAATTCGTGACGCCATTGTCCGTCTCTGCGCTGACCGGGGGAAGAGTGTTCCAGGACCTGTTCAACCTCACCGACGAGTCCGAGATGGGGCACATCCAGCTGTCGCGCGCGGCCGATCTGGTGGTGGTGGCGCCGGCGACCGCCGACCTGATGGCGAAGCTCGCAGGCGGGCACGCCAACGATCTTGCTTCCACCGCCCTCCTCGCCACCGACAAGCGCGTGCTGATGGCGCCGGCGATGAATGTGCGGATGTGGAATCATCCTGCGACGCAGCGGAACCGCGCGATGCTTGAACGCGATGGCGTGCTGTTCGTCGGGCCCAACGAGGGCGACATGGCGTGCGGTGAATTCGGGCCCGGGCGTATGGCCGAGCCGGACGAAATTGTTGCGGCCATCGAGGCCGCCTTCTCGGAGTCCGCCAGCCCTTTAGCCGGGGTTAAGGCTCTGGTGACGGCGGGGCCGACGCAGGAGCCGCTCGACCCGGTGCGCTTTCTCGCCAACCGCTCGTCCGGCAAGCAGGGCTATGCGATTGCCGGCGCGCTTGCCGACGCCGGCGCGGAGACTACGCTCGTCTCCGGTCCGGTGGAGATTGCCGCACCCGCGCGCGTCAAGCTGCTCAAAGTGCAGACCGCACGCGAGATGCTGGCGACGTGCGAATCCGTTTTGCCGGTGGATGTGGCGGTGTTCACCGCGGCGGTGTCCGACTGGCGGCCCGAGCCGATGTTCAACAGCAAGCTGAAGAAGCGCGAGGGCGGAAGCGCGCCCGATCTCAAGCTCTCCGCCAATCCCGACATCCTCGCCACCATCGCGCACGGGGCGACGCGCCCTTCCCTCGTCATCGGCTTTGCCGCGGAGACCGACGATGTGGTGACGAACGCGAAAGACAAGCGCGCGAAGAAGGGCGTCGACTGGATCGTGGCCAACGATGTCTCGCCGTCGACCGGCATCATGGGCGGCGACGACAACACGGTGCATCTCATCACCCCCTCGGGCGTGGAGGATTGGCCGCCGATGCTGAAGATCGACGTGGCCCGCCGTCTCACCGCCCGCATCGCGCAGGCTCTGGGGAAAGTCGCGTGACCTCTATGCGGGCTACGCGGAAACCATCCTCCCCCGTTTACGGGGGAGGTGGGTGCCGAGCACGACAGTGCGAGGTAGACGGACGGGAGAACGCGATCAAATCCCCCTTCCGCCTCGCTTCGCTCGGTACCTCCCCCGCAGGCGGGGGAGGATAACAGTGTCTTCCCCCACCAAGATTCTGATCCAACACCTGCCCCATGCTCGCGATTTGCCGCTGCCCAGCTATGCCACACCGGGATCGGCGGGACTCGACTTATTGGCGGCAGTCGATACGGAAATTGAACTCAAACCCGGCGCGCGCACCGCGGTGCCGAGCGGCATTGTGATTGCGCTGCCCGAAAACTACGAAGCGCAAATCCGTCCCCGGTCGGGGCTCGCACTCAACCACGGCGTCACCCTGCTCAACGCACCGGGCACCATCGACAGCGATTATCGCGGCGAGATCAAGGTCATCGTCATCAATCTCGGCGCGGCACCATTCCGCATCGCGCGCGGCATGAAGATCGCGCAGATGGTGATCGCGCGCCATGAACGCATCGAATTCAGTGAAATCGACGAACTGCCGGCAACATCCCGCGCCGCCGGGGGCTTCGGCTCGACCGGCCATTCCGGCATCCCGACCGCGTAGCCATGCTCAAGCTCTCGCGCAAAACCCTGCTTGCCCTCGAAGCCGTGATCGACATCGCATTCAATGCGCGACCCGAGCCGGTGCAGGCGAAGGAGATCACCGGCCGCCAAGGCGTGCCGCAGCGCTATCTCGAACAGGTGATGCAGCAACTGGTGCGCGCCGGAATACTCAAAGGTGTGCGCGGCCCCCGCGGCGGGTATCGGCTGGCGAAGGAGCGCCGCCGCATCTCGGTCGGCGAGATCGTGCGCGTGGCGGAAGCGATCGAAGACGCCGAGAACGAGTCCGCAAAGCCGACTTCGGATCTCGGCCGGCGCATCGTTGCGCCGCTCATTCAATCCTTGCAGCAGGAGGTCATGCAGCGATTCGATTCCATCACCATCGAAGACCTCTGCCGCCGCGCCCGGGCCGAAGGCGTCGCCTCCGGCGAAGCCGCGGTCACGGCGGATTTCACGATATGAGGAGTCGCTTGCACGGAACATTGCTTCACACCCTCCCCTTGAGCGAGGGTCGAACGAAGGAGCGGAGCGAGTTCGTTTGGGGAGGGGTCAATGCCACAGACGGACATCACCCCTCCCCGAAATCTGCTTCACTGCGTTGCGCAAATTTCGACCCTCCCTCAAGGGGAGGGTTGGAGGAGAGCTGAATGGCAACCGATCATAAACCCGGGCGCGGGCGCATCTACAACGACATCACCGAAACGATCGGCGACACACCGCTGGTGCGCCTCAATCGCATGGCGAGGGACGCCGGCGTCAAGGCCGACATCCTGCTCAAGCTGGAATTCTTCAACCCCATCGCCAGCGTGAAGGACCGCATCGGCGTGTCGATGATCGCGGCGCTGGAGGAGAAGGGGATCATCACGCCTGGCAAGAGCGTGCTGGTGGAGCCGACCAGCGGCAACACGGGCATTGCGCTCGCCTTCGTCGCGGCGGCGAAAGGCTACCGCCTGATCGTGGTGATGCCGGAGTCGGTGTCGCTCGAGCGTCGCAAGATGCTCGCGCTGATGGGCGCCGAGCTCGTGCTGACCGAAGCGGCGAAAGGCATGCGCGGCGCCATCGGGCGCGCGCACGAAATCGTCGCCGCCACGCCTGACGCCATCATTCCGCAGCAATTCGAAAATCCCGCCAATCCGGACATTCACCGCCGCACCACCGCGGAGGAAATCTGGAACGACACGCAAGGCAAAGTGGACGTGGTGATTTCCGGCGTCGGCACCGGCGGCACAATCACCGGCGTGGGCCAGGTGCTGAAAGCCCGCAAACCGGGCGTGCGCATGATTGCCCTCGAGCCGGAGGATTCGCCGGTGCTGTCCGGCGGAAATCCGGGCCCTCATCCGATTCAGGGCATCGGCGCCGGTTTCGTCCCCGCCATTCTCGACCGCAGCGTGATCGACGAGGTGATCACCATCGGCAACGAAACTGCGTTCGACACCGCGCGCAAAGCGGCGAAGCTGGAAGGCATTCCGGTGGGCATTTCCTCCGGCGCCGCGATCGCGGGCGCGCTGGAGGTCGGCGCCCGCCCTGGCATGGAAGGCAAGACGATCGTGACGATCATTCCGTCTTTCGCGGAACGCTATCTCTCCACCGCGCTGTTTGAAGGATTGTAGGCGGATGGCGGATGGCGAATGGCAAATGGCAAATGGCGAATAGGGGCTCTCCGCGCGCGCTTCCATCTCGCTACTCGCCGTTCCCTATTCGCCCAGAGAACCCACTCCCGCAGTGGCGCGTTATCTTTCCGAAGGAGTACGCCAATGAAACTCTATTATTCCCCCGGTGCCTGCTCGCTCGCCGCCCACATCGTCGCCGACGAAGCAAACCTGCCGCTGCAGCTGGAAAAGGTCGATCTGAAATCGCACAAGACGGAGAACGGCCAGGATTACTACCGCATCAATCCGAAAGGCTACGTGCCCGCCATCCAGCTCGACGACGGCAGCATGCTGACGGAGAACATGGCGGTACTGAACTATCTGGCCGACCACACGGCGCAGAGCCTGTACACGCCGGCACCCGGCAGCATGGATCACTACCGGCTGGAGGAATGGCTGGGTTTCATTTCCAGCGAGCTGCACAAATCCTTCGGTCCGCTATTCCAGGGCGGCGGCGAGACCGAGAAGCGCAAAGCGAAGGAAAAGATCCTGAAGCGCCTCGCCTATGCCGACGAGCAGTTGAAGGGAAAGTCGTTTCTCATGGGCAATCGCATGACGGTCGCCGACGCCTATCTCTTCGTCATGCTCACCTGGGCGAAGAAGATGAAGCTCGACATTACGCGGTACAAGAATCTCGCCGCCTTCTACGCGGGCATGTCGCGCCGCGACGCCGTCAAGCGCGCGCTGAAGGAAGAAGGACTTCCGCTCGCGGCCTGACGCCGCGGCGCTACTTCGGCGCCTTGACCGTCGAGTTCGCCTTGATCAGCGAATTGCGCAGCGCCGTCAGCTTCGGAAGCGGCAGCTTGCCCGGGAAGTGGCTGAGGTCCATTTCCTTGTTGTGTGGCGCGAAGGCCGAGGGCTGGTTGTGGCAGAGGAAGCAGCCGGCCTGTTTGGCGTTGGTCTTGAACGGATCGTAGCCGGTCGCGCCCGCCTGCAGCCAGGTTTCTATGGTGGTGTCCGCCAGATGGGGGAACCCCGCCGGCAGCACGAAGGGAATCCCGGGCACCTGCTGCTGGAAGCCCTCGATGCGGAAATCCTGGTTCGGTCCCATGCCGCCCGCGGTCCACACCGCGCCCACCAACTTGTAATTCTTCCACACGCCGGAAAGCTGCGGCTGGATCGTGGCATTGAGGCAGGTCACGTTGCCAGCGCTGTTGGGCATTGCGCCGACCGTGCAGTTAGCCGTGCTGGCGCCGCCTGCCGCGATCGCCTCGGTGCGGCACACATTGACCTGCACCCACGCCTTGCCGGTGGGATTGGGATTGGCGTTGCACTGCGGCGGCGAGGACGTGACGCTGCAGGTCTTGGAGCTCATCACGCCGGGGCCGGCCGTCGCGGGATTGAAGAACGACCAGTTGGTGCCGATGGGCGACTGCGGCGCGATAGTAGAATCGCCGCCGGGCGCGCAGTCCGGAGCGTTGGCAACGTGCTCGAACGAGGCCCAGATCCACTCACCATGGCTGAAGGTCTTGTTGATGTAGTGCAGACCCACCAGCCCGAAGCGGCCGTTGCAGTAGAATTGCGTGGCGGGGCAGTTGCCAGGGGCGCCGAAGTCGCGCCATGAGCTCTTGATTTCGATCGAACCGGGCTCGGGATGCTCATTGGCGCCGGACGGCGTCACCCACAGCTTCAAATTGTTCTTACAGGTCCCGTTGTTGTTCGGATCGGGCTGGCAGGCCGCGGTGAATAGCGGCGCGGTGTAGAGATTCTGCAGCACGATGGATTCGTACATGTTCACGTCGAAGCGGATGTCGTAACGCACCGTCTGATTGGCGGTGTCGAGCAGATGGCCGTCGGTGCCGGCCTGGGCCTGATCGAGGAAGGCGGTGCGCAGGTCCGTGGCGCCGCCGGGATATGCGCCGGGCTTCGGCCCTACCGTCAACGCATTGTACCACGGCGCCATGTGCAGGAACTGCGGCGTCACCTGATTGCCGTTGTTCGGATCGGCCGACATCTGCGTGTAGTAGAGAAACTGGTTCCAGGCGAAGGTGTAGACGTCGCACACGGTCTGCTTGGCGGCGCTGAGACCGGGCGCCGGCGGCTGATATCCCACGTCCGGCATGTAGACCGGCTTACCGACGCTGATCGAGACACCGTTGCTGAAGGTGCCGTTGCACATCAGGGCGCCGGCCATGGCGTGCTTCGCCGGGGCATGGGCCGCAGGCTTGGCCGCCGCCTTGGCGGGCGCGGCCCCTGCGCTGGGGATGGAGACGGTCAGTCCCAGTGAAACCGCAAGAGTCGCGAGTCCCATCGCGGCAAACGACAATGATTCAGCGCGCATGTTGAGCCTCCTCCAGTGAATCTGTGGCGGACACAATAGAATCAATTTTGGCTTTAGGAAACTCTGTTCGATGGGCCGAACCGAAGACGGAGGCGGCCAATAACCCATTTGTCGAGCGTCATAACACTCTCACAAGGAGACTAGCGGCCACCGGCCTGCCCTAGCCTAGCGCAAGCACTGCGCCAGCAGATCGGGCCGGTCGGTGCAGAGAGCGTCAATGCCGGTGGCGACGAGCGCACGCATCTCACCTGGGTCGTCGACAGTCCAGGCGCCGGCCTTCAGGCCCAACGCATGCGCTTCTGCAATCGCCTCAGGTGTGGCATCGCGGAACATGGGAAACCAGCCGTCGCCGCCGGCCCTGGGGGCCATAGCTGGTGTCATCCCCGGGTGAAGCAGTTGGGCTCGACTTCGCCAGCCGGCTCAAATCATCCTCTCGGGGGACCCGCAGAGAGAGTAGATTCTATTTTTCTTTATTTGCGTTTAGTTTTTCGATAAACTGAGCTCTTTGGGCATGTGTAGTTATGTCGAAGATTCGCCATCCCGGTGGCAACACTGACACAACAGGGCTTTTCGACTGGCTAGCGAAGCAAATCGGGCGAATTCCCGTGGTCGGCGGCCCAGTCGAGGATTTTCTCCGAGCGCCCGCGCCCGTTCGAAGGGATATAGCCCTGCTGCTTGCGGTCGTTCTAATCTACCCTGCCTATATCTTCCTTGGCATGATTCTCGCGATTCAGTTCATTCCCGACGGGCCGCGGCGCTGGATACAGAGCCAAGCCGATACATCATTCGAAATTAACGGGAAGATCGAAAAACAGGTCAAGGCGACGATGGACGCGGAGCGCGGCTTCATCAACACGAGCAACGGCGTGATCGATGGATCGTCACTCTTTCAGTTCGACATTACGCGCGACAACAAGACCGCCGATCATGTTGTTCGCTACATCGTACGCATGTCGATGAATCAACCTGTTAGCTTTCAGACCTACGAACGGGCAGACAACTATCCATTTCCGAAGGATACCAGACAGCCCAATTGCCAGAAGCAGGATATCGATGACATCATCTCGAATCGCCATGTCGGCGACTTGATCATTTCCGGCATCGGCTTTGGCTACTCCAAAGTCATACCCATTCAGCCCTCCGATCGCCTGACCGACATCCCGGGACTTACTCCGGCAGAATGGAAAGCTATCAAAAATGACATGGTGCCTCAGAACGGCCAATACCCGATGACTGCCGACTTCACCGTGCAATTCAGTCCCGATCAAGCGCTCAGAAACCCGCTATCCTGCACGCGATACGGAATCTACATCGTGATGATCTACAAGAAACTGGACATCAGATGAAGCGTATCCTTCTTACGGCAGTGATGCTGATATTCGCACGCGTGACGGCAGCGTCGGCGATACTTGCCCCGCTCGAGCCTCCGCATTGGACAATCTCGGTGGACGCATGGATCGACAAAACGCATTTGCGCTACGAGACAGTGGCCTGGGTCTACAAGCCGGGCCCGAGCTATCGGATGACGTTGTACGGCATTGGTCAATTGTCGCAATCGACTGCATTGCACATCGTCGATCGCTTTGACGTCATTCTGGGGCGCGAGCGGAGTTCAACCGTATTCAACGCAGGGTATTGGGGAAGCGATCCATTCGATCCAGCCGGATTGCTTCTCGTGGACGGAGTCACATATCACAAGTTCTCGTTCGCACGAAACCCCAAATCCGGGGACTATAAGTTGAGCGCCGTGGTGTGCCTGGACAAGCATGGCCAGGTCAGGTTGCTCAACACGGACGGATTCGATTCTCCGACGGAAAGCATAAAGGACAGCTGTTTCTCCGCAGTGCAAACGGGGCCGATACTTCTTCACCGCGGTGATAACAAGATCCGACCGACAGAAGTGACGCGCGGGCAGGAGAAGTTCGTACTGACCGTGCTCGGACTTGACGCGCACAACGCGCCCTATGTCGTAGTGTTTCAGTCACCGGTGAATTTGTACGTGGCGGCCGAATTCCTGCGCGGCGTTTCGTCCCGCTCCGGACACGTGACGATTACCGGAAATGGGACCATTCACGCCAGTGGCGGCCCGGGTCTGCTAGAGGCGGTCGACCTTGGCGGCGGAGACGGTGCAGCCTGCTATGCGGCGGGAAGACGCGTCATCGGAAATTCACTCGTCGCCATGCCGTCGGCATTCACGCTCGGGCCGCCCTGACCGACGTTCTCACGACCTCTCGGTAATGGTGGCCATTTCCAGCAGATCGGGCCGGTCGGTGCAGAGAGCGTCAATGCCGGTGGCGACGAGCGCACGCATCTCACCTGGAGTGTCAACAGTCCAGGCGCCGGCCTTCAGGCCCAGCGCATGCGCTTCCGCGACCGCCTCGGCTGTGGCATCGCGGAACATGGGAAACCAGCCGTCGCCGCCCGCGGCCTGGATCGCGCGCAGGATCGAGCCGCCGTAGTTCACCGCGTCATAGCCGCCGGCCCATGGCGAGGTGGCGGTCGCCGCCCAGTAGCGCAGCATCTGCAGCACGGCATCCGACGGCGGCTCGTCTTCGGCCGGCGGCGTGCCCTCGCGGAACCAGCTTTGCGGCTGCGTGGTGAGCCAGCATTCGATGGCGGGCTCCCTCCGCTTGGCGTGCAGCAGACCGGGCCAATCGAAGCCGACGAGGACGATGTGCGTCAGGTAATCGTGCTTGCGCAGCGTCTCGAGAGTTGCTTCGGCGAGCGCAACCGGATCGGCGGAGATGTCGCGGTTGGCGAACGAGTTCTTCAGCTCCACGAACAGACGGAACGGCTTCGTCGCGCTCTTCGCGACCTCAACCACCTCGGCAAGCGTCGGAATGCGCTCGCCGTCGCTCCACTGCGCCGATGCGTGCGCGCCTGCATACTTGCTCGTGGGATCGGCCCGACCGATATCGAAGGTGCGCAGCTCCACGAGCGTCAGGTCTTTGATCCGCGGCGTTGGCCGCGCAAGCCACGCGCCGTTTGCATCGCGGCAAATCTCCGGCTTCAGCCGGTAATCGTGGAACACAACCACTTCGCCGTCGCGCGACAGCTGCACGTCGAGCTCCGCGCCGTCGCAACCCCGCGCCACCGCATCGCGAAACGCCGCCAGCGTGTTCTCGGGCTGCAGCCCGGCCCCGCCCCGATGCGCGATGTTCCAGACGCCCACCACTTACCTCCCCCATTGTGGGGAGGTCGAAATTCTGAAGCGAAGCGAAAGAATTTCGGGTGGGGGGCTGAGTTCGTGTTTGCATCGGCCCCCACCCGGCTCGCCTTCGGCTCGCCGACCTCCCCACGAGGGGGAGGTCATCTGATCACTGAATGGTCCCGCACGTGTCACGCTTCCGGCCTTCGGTTCTTGCCGATGAAGCCGAACATGTGACCCGCCACGTTGCGAATCTGAATCTGGTCGCTGCCTTCGGTGATGCGATAGCGCCGGTGGTGGCGGTAGATGTGCTCGAACGGCTTATGGCGCGAATAGCCCATCCCGCCATGCACCTGCATCGCCCAATCCGCCGCCTCGCACACCAGCCGGTTCGCGCGATAATTGCACATCGACACCTTGTCGGAGAGATAGAGCTGGATCTCCGGCCCCGTCAGCCGGTCCATTTCCCACGCCGTGCGGTAAATGAGCCAGCGCACCATTTCGGCTTCCGTCTGAAGTTCCACCAGCGGCCACTGGATCGCCTGGTTGCGGCTGAGCGGCTTGCCGAACGGCTTGCGCATGTTGGCGTAATCCACGCTCTCGTCGATGCAGTATTGCGCCGCGCCCACGCCGCTCGCCGCCTGGCGGATGCGGTTCTCGTGCACGAAGTGGCGCGCCAGCACCAGACCGTTGTCCACCGGCCCGAACACGGCGCCGTCCGGCACCCACACATCGGTGAACGATACCCGCGCGTGGTCCGTCGGCATGTTGAAGGTCCACATGTACTCCTCGATCTTCACGCCGTCGGCCTTCATCGGCACGATGAAGCAGGTGAGCCCGCGCGCATCGCCGTCTTCGCCGCTGGTGCGTGCGAACACCATGTCATGCGTGGCCACATGCACGCCGGTGTTCCACATCTTGGCGCCGTCGATGCGCCAGCCATTGCCGTCGCGACGCCCTCGCGTTTCCATCCACGTGGCATCGGAGCCGTGCTTGGGCTCGGTGAGGCCGAAGGCAAGGCGCACGCTGCCGTCCAGCATGCCGGGCAGGATCGTCTTCTTCTGCTCCTCGGTGCCGAAATCCCGCATCATCAGCACCTGCGGGAAGTTGCCGACCACCGATGTCTCGTTCTGCAGATCGTTGTGCAGGCCGAGGCCCTTGGCCGCGAGGTGCTCGCGGATGATCGCCATGGCGAGATTGCCGATGTTCTTGCCGCCATATTCCTCGGGCAGCGCCAGCCGCAGGAACCCTGCGCGATCGGCGCGCATGCGCATCTCACGCAACAGCGCTTCCCAATCCTTGCGCGGCAATCCGCCATGCTCGAAATCGGTGCGCGCCCATTCGCGGCGATGATCGAAGAAGCGGTCGTTGTCGTCTTGGCGTTGCAGCGGCACGATCTCGCGGTCGATGAACTCGTCGATCCGCGCCAGCAGCTCGGTAATCTCCTTGGGAATGGAAAAGTCCATGACGTTCGCCCTTGTTTCGAAATATCAGCGGCTGAACTCTGCGCGCCCCATCGCGACAGGCGCAAGTAGTTCCTTCCCCGTTCGCGGGGACGGTGCCGAGCACAGCGAGGCGGAGTGGGCGGGCCTTGACAACCGAAATTATTGTGGCCACATAAATGCGTGAAGATCAGCTTCGATCCGAAGAAGCGCGAGAAGATACTGCGCGAGCGCCAGCTGGACTTTGGGCGTGCGGGCGAAGTCTTCGAAGGTATTATCGTCACGCAACGCGACGAACGGCGCGACTACGGCGAGATTCGGTATCAGACATACGGACTGATTGAGGGCCACCTCGTCATGGTCGTTTGGACGCGAAGGTTCGAAACGCGACACATCATCTCGATGAGGAAATGCAATGCGCGCGAAAAGAAAGAGTTCTCGGAGCAGCTGGGTCGATCCTGACGACGCCCCAGAGTGGACGGACGATCAGTTCGACCGCGCGGAAATCGCGATTGGAGGCATAGTCATTCGTCCCGCAAACGGTACTTTGACCAGACCAGGTCGGCCGCGATCCGCGGCGCCGAAAAAGTCGGTGCACCTGCGGCTTTCGCCCGACGTGCTCACGTACTTCCGCAAGAGCGGCCCGGGGTGGCAGACTCGGATCGATGAAGCGCTGCGAAAGGCCGCCAAGCTTCCGGCACGAAAGGCCTAACCGCACGGTTCGGGCGAGGCGGCGAGCGCATGGCGTGTTGTTGATTTTCCTCAAGGCGGCGGCACAGAGTGCGGGGCCACTATTCCATCGAACAGGACTCCGGAAATCCCATGGACAGGACTGACACGCACGCGACTCCACCCGTCAAGACCGAGCATTTCGACGTGTTCATCGTCGGCGCCGGCATTTCGGGCATCGGCTCGGCCTACCATCTGAGGCAGCAGTGCCCTAGCAGAAGCTTCGTCATCCTCGAGGAGATGGAGAGCTTCGGCGGCACCTGGCTGACGCACAAATACCCGGGCATCCGCTCCGACAGCGACCTCTACACCTTCGGCTACCGCTTCAAGCCGTGGGTCGGCACGCCGATCGCCAGCGGCGAAGAGATTCTGAAATACATGGGCGAGGTGATCGCGGAAAACGACCTCGGCCGCCACATCCGCTACCGCCACAAGATCGTCTCTGCCAGCTGGTCCAGCGCCGACCATCTCTGGACCATCGAAGGCACGCGTCTCGACACCGGAGAAGCCTTCCGCATAAGCGCCAACTTCCTCTGGATGTGCCAGGGGTACTATCGCCACGCGCAAGGTTACACCCCACAGTGGAAAGGCATGGAGGACTACAAGGGCCGCGTCGTCCATCCGCAGGTCTGGCCGGAAGACCTCGACTACAAGAACAAGAGCGTCATCGTGATCGGCTCCGGCGCCACTGCCGCCACGCTCATTCCGGCCATCGCCGCCGATTGCGCGCACGTGACGCTGCTGCAGCGCTCCCCGACCTATTTCATTCCGGGCCGCAACGTGAATCTGCTGGCCGATCAGTTGCGCGATCTCGGCATTGACGAGCATTGGATTCACGAGATCACCCGGCGCCAGATCCTGCGCGAACAGGGGACCTTCACGCGCCGCTCCTTCGAGGAGCCGGAGAAGGTGAAGGAAGAGCTGCTGGCCGGCGTGCGCGCCTTTCTTGGCCCCGATTATGACATCGAAACCCACTTCACGCCGAAATACCGGCCGTGGCGCCAGCGCATCGCGTTCGTGCCGGACGGCGATCTGTTCCAGGGCATCGCGGCCGGCAACGCCAGCGTCGTCACCGACGAGATCGAGCGATTCACCCAAAAAGGCATTCTCCTGCGCTCCGGCAAGGAGCTCGCGGCGGACATCGTCATCACCGCCACGGGATTCAATCTTTGCGTGCTGGGCGACGTCGCCTTTGAGGTCGACGGCACTCCGCTCGATTTTTCGCACTCCGTCACCTACCGCGGCATGATGTTCACCGGCGTGCCGAACATGGTGTGGGTGTTCGGCTATTTCCGCGCCAGCTGGACGTTGCGCGTCGACCTGTTGGGCGATTTCGTTTGCCGGCTGCTCAACCACATGCAGAAGAAGGGCGCGAACAAGGTGACGGTGGCGCTTAGGCCGGAAGACAAGAACATGCCGCTGCTGCCGTGGATCGATCCGGAGAACTTCAATCCCAATTATCTGATGCGCAGCATGGACCTGCTGCCCAGGCGCGGCGACAAGCCCGAATGGCAGCACACGCAGGATTACTGGCTGGAGAAGGACCAGTTGCCCGCCATCGATCTCAACGGCGCCGAATTCGTTTACGAGTAGGCTGTCTGCCGCGCAGTGCGATATTGAGGATTACGGCCGCACTGCGCGGGCAATCGTTCTTCCGACGGCAGCCCAGCCATGCTACCCCATCACGGAAGTTCTTCGCGGGACACGACCGTGCGGCGTTGGGCGCAAGGTGCTCTGGGAATCCTGCTGCTTCTCGAGGGAAGCGCGGGGCCGGGCGCGGTCGCGCCTGCGGGATCGCCGCTCTCCCGGGCCTATACCTTTCTCGATCGGGAAATGGATCGCTACGGGTCGGGCGCTTCGCTGCGCCTGGTGCAGAGCTATGTGCCGACCGCGACGTTCTCGAATGGCGACGTCAGCTACACCTACGACGACGATGTGCTGCTGATCGCGCTCTTGGCGCGCGACACGCCCGACGATGTTGCCCGAGCGCGCGTGCTGGGCGACAGCCTTGTCTATGTGCAGGCGCACGATCCGTTGGCCGACGGGCGCGTGCGCGCAGCCTATCGTGCGCGCCACCTCGCAAAGGCTGACGGTTCGCCGGATATTGCCGTCGCGGCGGCCGATACGGGGAACCTCGCCTGGACGGGATTGGCGCTGGCGCAGCTCTACCGCGCGACCGGCGCGCACAGATATCTTAACGCGGCGCTTTCCATCGCCAATTTCGTGCAAGACAACACGTTCGATACGCGCGGCGCCGGCGGATATACCGGCGGCTTCACCGGCGGCGGAAGCAGGATCCAGTACAAATCGACTGAGCACAACATCGATCTCTACGCCCTGTTCGCCATGCTGGCGCAACTCACGGCAAACCGCGCCTGGAGCGATCATGCGCAACATGCGCTGGGCTTCGTGCGCGCCATGTGGAACGCCGATGCCGGCTTCTTCTACATCGGCACGGGAAATGACGGCATCACCGTCAACACCGGCGACCCGACGCCTGAAGATGTGCAGACCTGGAGCTTTCTGTCGACACGACTGGCGCGCGATCAAGCTTCGATCGACTGGGCGCTGGAGAACCTTTCCGCCACCGGCGGCGGCTTTCAGGGTCTCAGCTTCGAGATAAGAGACCGCACCGGCGTGTGGTTCGAAGGCACCGCACACGCTGCCGCGGCGCTGAAAGCGCGCAATCTTTCCGGCGACGCGCGGAATGCTGCGCAACTGATCGCCGACATTGAAACCGGCCAGGCGCAGGCGCCGAACGCCGACGGCAAAGGCATCGACGCGGCGTCGAAGGACGGTCTCGACACCGGCGACGGAAGCGACAAGTACTTTGCATCACTGCACATCGGCGCCACCGCCTGGTACGCACTTGCCAAGCAATCGAAAAACCCGTTCCGCCTGCTGCCGCGGCACTAGAATGTTGCCTTGGTGCAACGCCACTGCGGAATGGAACGGAGGCGCGGCGCGCGTGTTGACTTCGCGCAGGCGTAAGCCTAGCTACCGTGCCGTTCGCCAACTCCTGCGAGTCGCCTTTGATGAACACGCCTGAAACCATCTGCATGGCCGTCCGGTGCGCGCCGTTTGGCGCCGCGTCGGCCGCTGCGGCTCGCGAGGAGAACGCGCATTAGATTCGTCTAGTCCGTTCAAACGTTTCACCCCTCCCGAGCCCGGAACGCTTCGGAGGGGATTTTTGTATCCGGTCCCCAAAGCCGCATCCGGGTTCGGGCATGAAGATAAAGCCCGTGTCATGACAGACATCGCAGAATTCGATCTCGCCCAGGCCGGCCCGCGCGTCACCGGCCACGGGCTCGACGCCTGGATCGCGGAAGCGCGCGAGCTGATGAAGCTCGCCGCGCCGCTGGTGATCACCCAGCTGGCGCAAATGGCCATCATGACGACCGATGTCGTCATGCTCGGCCACTACAGCGCTGCCGCGCTGGCGTCGGCGGCACTCGGCAACACCGCCTTTTTCTTCTGCTGGCTGATCGGCTGCGGCCCGGTGGCAGCGGTGTCGCCGATGATCGCGCACATCTTGGGCGCCCGTCCGAACGATCGCGCCGGCGTGCGGTCGGTGGTGCGCATGGGCTTCTGGGCGGTGCTGATCACCTCGGTGCCCCTGATCGTGCTGCTCCTTTTCGTGCGGCCGATCATGCTCGCCTTCGGCCAGGCGCCGGAGCTCGCGCGCGGTGCGGGCCTGTTCACCAGTGTGCTGTGCTTCGGCCTGCCCTTTTCGCTCGGCTACCAGGTGCTGCGCAATTTCTCGACCGCGCTGTCGCGGCCGAAGGCGTCGCTCTACGTCATGCTGCTGTGCATCGGCTTCAATGCGGTGGCCGATTACGCGCTGATCTTCGGCCATTTCGGCGCGCCGCGCCTCGGCATCCTCGGCTCCGGCATCGCCAGCGCCAGCTCCTACACCTTCGCTTTCCTCGCCATGCTGGCGGTGGTGCGGCTCACGCCCGCCTTGCGCAAATACCGCATCTTCCGCCGCTTCCACCGCGTGCATGCGGAGAAGCTGGCCGAAGTTTTCCGGCTCGGCCTGCCCATTGGCCTCACCATGATGTTCGAGGCCATGCTGTTCAACGCGTCGATGCTGGTGATGGGTACGTTCGGCATGCGGTACGTCGACGCCCATCAAATCGCCCTCAACGTGCCGTCGATCACCTTCATGGTGCCGCTCGGCATCGGCATGGCGGCGACCGTACGGGTGGGCCTGGCGGCGGGCGCGCGCGACGGCGAAGGCGTGCGGCGCGCGGGTTATTCCGCCATCGCCATGGGCGCCGGTTTCATGGCGCTCACCGGCATCGTGCTGTGGCTGTTTCCGCGCCAGATCGCGAGCCTCTATTTCGACAATCCGGCGGCAAACACCGACGTGATCGCGCTGGCAGCGGTGTTCCTGCACGTGGCTGCGGCATTCCAGATCGTCGATGGGATTCAGGTGGTCAGCGCGCTCAGCTTGCGCGGACTGAAGGATGCGCGTGCGCCGATGTGGATCGCCGGCGCGAGCTACTGGCTGGCCGGCGCGCCGATGTGCGTGCTGCTCGCGTTCGGCCTGCACATGAAAGGACTCGGCATCTGGATCGGGCTGGCGTTCGGGCTGCTGGTCGCCGCCGCCGCCATGACCTGGCGATTCCGGCACTTGAGCCGCGACCGTTAAACCCTGTCACCCAGCCCAAGAACCACGGCCAAGGCTCGGTTGGCTCGGCCCATGTCCGCTGCGGCAAGGCTGCCGATCCTGTTTCCGATTTTGGCTCTTTGCACCGGCGTAATCTTGTCGAGCATGAGCCAGGATCGCGCGCGCAAGCCATTCTTGGGCGAAGGTTCCACGGCGAATCGCATGTCTGGGATCTCGATCTCCTCGCTGGTGAAAGGACAGATGAGGACAGTGAACGTAGCCTCAAACGCGTCGGATTGAATGATTACTGCCGGCCGCGGCTTACCCCCGCCGTACACCGTCCGATCGGCGACGGTGACGACATCACCCCGTTTCACGCATCGCTCCACTCAGTGATCGATTCGACGAACGCCTGATCGCGCTTCTCCTCCTCGGACTTGGCCAGCAACCGAAGTTGCTTGCGCACCTCGGTCCTAAATTCGGAAGAGCGGGTGTCGGGTACCCACAGTTGAACGAGATGCAGTCCCTGCGCGCGCTGCTTGGCACGATACGCGGCAGCCCGCTCGCGGCCGGTCTTGGGCTTCGTCCTCTTCTTTGGCCCTGCCTTGCTCATCCGTTACATGTAACGGACTGGTGGACGAAGTGCAATGAGGACCTGGCTCACGTGACGAGCACGGCTTTCTCTTTTTTGGCTGCGCGAAAGAGATCTTCGTCAAGAGTTGCCAGGGGAAGGCCGGCCCTCAGCGCAAGTTCCAAATAGGCAGCGTCGTAGCATGTCAGCTGATGGCGTACGGCAAGGACGGTCGCGTCGCTCCAGGCCATCTCAATGGTTCTGCCGTCCACCGCCACCGGGATCGACATCAAATCGGAAACCGTTTCCCGCCGATCCACGTCGCTGATGCGTTTGCGGCGCTGCGCGACCAGCAGGCCGTTGGCCACCTCGAGAGCCCAATGCGAAGGAACGAGTGCTCCCTGAGCGACCACCATTTCCCATGCGTGTTTTGCACGCGGGCTCATCTCGTCCGGGAGAACGGCGGAGAGTGTAATCGATGCATCGACGATGAGGCCGGCCATAGGAGATTAGGGGCGGCCCTCGTTGACGTACTTCTTCCACTCCTTCCAATCGAACCGCTTTATGCCGGTTTTCTTTGCCCGGCCCCGTATCCGCGCCAGCGCAGCACGGGCGGCTTCGACGTTCGGCTCTGAGGGCGCGGGGCCGAGCTTGGCAACAGTCTTGCCGCGCCGCGTAATCAGGATTTCCTCACCGCTTTCGGCGCGTTCAAGGAGTTGGGAAAAATGCGTCTTGGCTTCGAAGGCGCCGACCGTCTTCTCCATGGCAAAAGCTCTTTCCAACCAGTCTGTAAACTAGTTTACTGGAGGCGCGCTGGCGGAACAAGCGTCAGCGCAAGGGAGCATCATCATGTTCGATTTCTCGCGGCTGAAATCGGTTGCCGATATTTCGCGCGTCCAGGCGCAGGATCGCCCGGATGCGGTGGCGCTCGATTTCCAGGACCGCACCACCACGTTTGGCGAGCTCGACGAGCGGGCGAGCCGCGTCGCGCAGGGGCTGATGGCGCTGGGCCAGCGGCCGGGCGCCCGCATCGGCTATCTCGGCAAGAACTCCGACCGCTATTGCGAGGTGCTGCTCGGCGCCTTCAAGGCGCGCTGCGTCGTGGTGGGCGTGAACTGGCGGCTGGCGGCGCCGGAAATCGCCTATGTGCTGAACGATGCCGGCTGCGACGTGCTGTTCGTCGGCCGCGACTACTATGACATGGTCGACCGGATCGCCATGGAGACGCCGAGCCTGAAGACGGTGATCGCCATGGAAGGCGGTCACAACCGCTACGAATCGTACGACGCCTGGCGCGATGCCCATCTGGCCACCGACCCGATGCTGCCGATCGCGCCCGACGACGACATCATCCAGCTCTACACCTCCGGCACCACCGGGCACCCGAAGGGCGTGCAGCTCACCAACGCGAACTACCTTGCGATCTTCCAATGCCTGGGCGACATGCCGCTCGGCAGCTACACGCCGGACGACGTGGTGCTGATCGCCATGCCGTTCTTCCACGTCGCCGGCGTCAACATCGCGCTGCTGTCGATCGGCCAGGGCGCGCGCGGCGTAATCCTGCGCGACATCGATCCGCAGGAAATCCTGCGCCTCATCCAGACCAAGCGGGTGAGCTACGCCTTCCTCGTCCCCGCCGTGATCCTGTTCCTGCTGCAGCAGCCGAACGTCCACGACATCGATTTCTCATCGCTGAAGAACATCTCCTACGGCGCTTCGCCGATTTCCGATGCCGTGCTGACCAAGGCGCGCGAAACCTTCGGCTGCGAGTTCCTGCAGGTCTATGGGCTCACCGAAACCACCGGCGGCGGCACGTTCCTGCCGCCGGAGGATCACGATCCGGCGCGCGGCCGCCTGCGCTCCTGCGGAAAGCCCGCGCCGGGACACCGCATCCGGATTCTCGACGGCAACGGCCGCGAGCTGCCGCCGGGCGAAGTGGGCGAGATTGCCATCTCCGCGCTCAACGTGATGAAGGGCTACTGGAACAAGGCGGAGGCGACCCGCACCGCCGTGGTCGAGGGCTGGCTGCGCACCGGCGACGCCGGCTATTTCGACGAAGAGGGTTACCTGTACATTCACGACCGCGTGAAGGACATGATCGTGTCGGGCGGCGAGAACATCTATCCGGCCGAAGTGGAGAACGCGATTTTCGGCCATCCGGCGGTGGCGGACGTGGCGGTGATCGGTGTGCCGGACGAGCGCTGGGGCGAGGCCGTCAAGGCGATTGTCGTGCCAAAACCGGGGGCTAGCGCTGCCCCGGCCGAGATCATTGCCTACGCGCGGGAGCGCATTGCCGGCTACAAACTGCCCAAATCCGTGGAATTTGTGCAAACGCTGCCGCGCAACCCGTCGGGCAAGATCCTTAGGCGCGAATTGCGCGCGCCCTATTGGGAAGGACGCGAGAGACAGGTAAACTAGAATCGCTTTGGGTCGTTGGGAGGCGCCCATGCGGAAGTACGGTTTGGGAGTTCTGTTGCTCGGAGCGGCGTGCGTCGCCTCGCCCGCATTGGCGCAATCGCCGTTGCACCAGACGGTCAGCAGTCGCATCGCATTGCTGAACGACACCAGCGAGGTCGTGCCCGACGTCGCGCCCGGCGACGAGATCGTGATCGCCTGTGCGCCGATCGAGCAGCGGGCGGTAAACTCCGACGTGCGCGTAGTGCTGACCATCGCCGCGGTGCCGAGCGAAGTGCCGCCCGGCTACAAGAAGGTGCTGGCGACCGAGGAGCAGGTCGGCAAATACGGCGTGCGCGTCCGCGTGCCGGACGTGCCCGATCTTCCGGACCACACGGTCAATCTAAACGTCTACGTCGTGAACAGCGGTTCCAGCCGGGCCTGCGACGGCGGCCATGTGCGTGTGGTCCAGCGCGGCCTGCCTGACTTCCGCCACAACGCGAAGCCCCCGCGCGTCACCTAGCGCGACAGCAACACGCCAATTTTCGCAGCGCCGTTGCCGATATGACTTGTCGCTTCCCTCCTGGCGATGTCGTTCCTCCTGGACCGCTGGCGTATCAGCCCGGCACCCCCCGTGATGTCATCCTGCGCATAACTCTGTCGTCCCAGTCCAAGACGAGGCGGCCCCTGATGCCGCAAGATTACCCCCGCTACCGGCCGTCGGGGTGGGGGGGCGCCCGTCCGCGTTGGTTATCGTTCTGGAGGCGCTCATGATGCGTTTGTCATCGGATCTTCGCAATGCAGTCCTGCACAGCGTGATCCTTGTCCTGGCCGGTGTAGCACCATTGTCCGGGGCACGCGCCGCTATCGTCATCTCATCCGATGCGACGACAAATATGTCGTGCTCGGGCGAAACTTGCACGGCGACCGCAAGCAATGCCGTGCTCAACGTCAGGAAGGTCAAGAACCTCCTCGCGCAGGGTGCCACGACTGTGGCCACCGGCACCGCGACAGACGATCTCGTCGTGGCGGCAGCGATTTCATGGGCAAACGGCAACAGCCTCACGTTATATGCGCAACGGAACATCGCGATTGACCGCCCGGTCTCCGACGCAGGCACGGGGCCGATCCGCCTGATCTACGATGCCGCCGGCGCCGGCGGGTCGCTGTCGTTCGGTGACAAGGGCAGCATCTCCTTCCTGGGGTTGGCCACGCGCCTCACCATCAACGACCTTGATTTCACACTCGTCGGCGACATCAAAACCCTTGCGGCCAAGGTTCGGGGCAATCCATCCGGCAATTATGCATTGGCCAACCGCTTCGATGCGACAAACGACGGCACTTATGCGAAGCCGCCGATCGGGCCGCGGTTTTCCGGCCGCTTCGAGGGGCTGGGGAACGCCATCTCCAATCTGCATGTCGAGAGCGGCGGCAACGCCGCCCTGTTTGCGGAGGCGACTGCAGCGGCCATCCTGACGAACATCAGGGTGACCACCGCCACCATCGACGGCTTCACGGTTGTCGGCGGCGTCGCCGCCCTCAACCAGGGCACTATGAGTGGCAACTCCTTCAGCGGAAAAGTGACTCTGACCGGATCCGTCGGCGATTGCGGCTTTGTCGGAGGGCTCGTTGGAATCAACGACGGCACGATCGGCTTCAGTCATACCGATGGCGCGGTCGACAGCACCGCAAAAGGCCTGAATTGCGTCGAGGCCGGCGGCTTGGTTGGCCTGAGTGGACAGAACAACGATGCCTTCGTCGACCACTCCTATTCCGTGTCGACGGTCAGCGCCGCGCATGCTTTCGACACGAATGCCGGCGGTCTGGTCGGGTTTGCATCGAGTCCCGGCGGCACCAGCACCGTCGCGTACAGCTTTGCGGCCGGTCCGGTGACCGTGAAGGGAAGCAGCACTGGGCCTACGCTGGTGGGCGGTTTGGTGGGTGAGAACCACGCCGCCGTGTCGCGCTCCTGGGCAAACGGAGCGGCGACGGGGCACGACGGGGTTTATGTGGGCGGCCTCCTGGGCGGCAATTTCGGTCCGGTCGATTCCAGCGACGGGTATGGGCCTGTCTCGGGCGGCGTAAATTGTTGGTGTGGCGGCGCCCTCGGGGCCAACCAGGGTGTTGTTTCCAACAGCGCATCCTTCGGGACCGTCATTGGCGGAGCGGGGAGCGATATCGGCGGCTTTGTCGGGGTCGACGCGACGCCGGGCGATATGTCGTGGGACGGCTGGGACATGACCACCAGCGGCATCACCAATCCGAGCCAGGGCGCGGGCAATATCAAGAACGATCCCGGGATTACCGGATTCAATTAAGCTTTCGTGCCACGCGTGCCGCTGTGGGCGAGGAGGAGAGGATTCATGCGTATCGCACAAACGGCCCTCATCGTTCTCAGCTTGGCCATCGTGACGCTGCCTGCGCGAGCGGCGCTGGTGATTTCCACCGATGCCACCGCACATGTGAGCTGTACCCAAGGGCAGTACGCGCGCGTGTGCAACGCGACGGCCGCCAACGCCGTGCTGAATGTGACCAAGCTCAGCAATCTCCTAGCCGCACAGAACGTCAATGTGGCCACCGGGAGCGCGACCGACGACATCGTCATCAACGCGCCCCTGAGCTGGACCAGCGCGAGCGGACTCGCGCTCATCGCGCAACGCTCGATCGTGGTGAATGCGCATGTGTCGGATGCCGGAACGGGCACCGAGTTGAATCTCGAAATGGGCAGCGGCGGTCATCTTTCCTTCGGGCCGCAAGGCAATATCGGATTTTTCGACACGAGCAGTCTTCTGGTGATCAACAATCAGGGCTATCAGCTGGTGAACAGCGTGCCCGGTCTGGCGACCTGGGTCGGAAACAATGCCGCGGGCTATTATGCGCTTGCCGCCAGTTACGATGCCACGCCGGACGGCACCTACGCGCATGCGCCCATCCAGCCCATCTTCAGCGGCATCTTCGAGGGCCTCGGCAACACCGTCTCCAGCCTCACGATCGACGATACGACGGCGGGCGACAATGTCGGGCTGTTCGCCTATATCAGCGGCGGCACCGTCGAAAATGTTCGTCTGACGAAAGCGAGCGTGCAGGCGACCGGCAACTCGTCCGCTTTCTCGACCGTCGGCGGGCTCGTCGGGATCAATCGCGGCACACTGTTCGGCGATTCCGTCGCCGGCCGGGTGACGGGAAGTTATGCATATGCTGGCGGCCTGGCCGGCGGGCAGGGCCCCGGATTCACCTCCCACGCATCCGCTGCGGTTACGGTCAAGCTGACCGGCGGCGGGAACGCCGGTGGCCTCATCGGCTATCAGGTCAACGGCTCCGCGAGCGTCGATCACTCCCATGCCTCCGGCAAAGTGACCGGAGGAGACGGGATGAATGTCGGCGGCCTTATCGGCTCGAACACGGAGCCGGTGGAGACCTCATATGCGACGGGGGATGCTTCGGGTGGGGTTAACGCCTATGTCGGCGGCCTCGTGGGGATCAACTGGGGCGGCTCGATCAAGAAGTCTTACGCGACCGGCTCTGCAACGACGGGCGCCAGTTCAGGCAATCTTCGCTCCACCGCGGGCGGCTTGGTCGGTGAACTCGACAGCAGCACGATCTCGCAGTCCTGGGCGGCGGGAGCGGTAACGGCCGCCGGCACGGATGGTGGCGGGCTCACGGGCGCCAGCTTCGGCGCGATCGACAATTCCTACGCGACCGGAAGCGTCACCTCCGGCAGCGACGCCGGCGGTCTTGCCGGCTACAACGCGTCCACGATCTCCGCCGCCTATTCGACCGGTGCGCCCCAAGGCGCGAGCGGCATTACAGGCGGCCTTCTCGGTGGCGACGGCGCGCAAGCCGGCAGCCTGACGCACACCTATTGGGACACGACCACCAGCGGCATTACCGATCCGGCCCAAGGCTCTGGATACCCGGCGAGCGATCCCGGTATTGCGCCCAAGACCACCAGTCAGCTGCGCGCAGGCTTGCCGGCAGGCTTCAAACCGGGCATCTGGGGCGAGAAATCGACGGTGAACAACGGGCTGCCCTATCTGCTTGCCATCCCGCCCGGCTAGACCTCTGCCACGACGCGAAACGCTCGCGCCTCTAGCGTATCAGCAACGCGCTTATCGCGAGCAGCGCCAGGGCCGCGGCGGCGAGCCAGATGGCGATGCGAATGTGCTTGGCACGCCGGATCTGCACCTCGGCAAAATGGCGCATGGTTTCGGGATGCAGCCGCAAACCGCCTTCCGCCAGCATCTGCGAAATGGACTCGGCGTCGCGCAGCAGCTGCGGCAGATGCTGGGCGGCGCGCGACAGCGCCTCGATCCCCTCCGCCGCGTCGCGCAGGCGGGCTTCCGGCCCCACGCTCTGCACCATCCAGCGCTCCACCACGGGCCGCGACGCCGCCCAGATGTCGAATTCCGGGTCGAGCGCACGCGCCACGCCTTCCACCACCATCATGGTCTTCTGCAGCAGCACCAGCTGGGGCTGCAGCGCCATGTCGAAGCGCCGCGTGGTCTCGAACAGCTGCTGCAGCAGCCGGCCCATCGACATGTCCTGCGCGCTGCGGCCGAAGATCGGCTCGCCGATGGCGCGCAGCGCCTGGGCGAACGTCTCGATGGGATGGGTGCGCGGCACGAAGCCGGCGTCGTAATGCACCTGCGCCACGCGCATGTAGTCGCGGTTCAAGAACCCGTTCAGCGTTTCGGCAAGGAAGCGGCGCATGTCGGGATCGAGCCGGCCCATGATGCCGAAATCGACCGCCACCAGCCGCCCGTCCGCGTCCACGAACAGGTTTCCCTGATGCATGTCAGCGTGAAAGAAGCCGTCGCGCAGCGCCTGGGCGAGGAAGCTGCGGACCACCACGACGGCGATGCGGCCGGGATGGTGACCGGCTGCCGCGAGCGCCGCAGGATCGCGCACCGAAACGCCGTCGATCCATTCCGCCGTCATCACCCGCTCCGCGGTGCGGTCCCAATCGACGTCGGGCACGCGGAAATCCTCGTCGGTTTTGGTGTTCTCGCGCAGCTCGGACGCCGCGGCCGCTTCCATGCGCAGATCGAGTTCGAGTGCGACGGAGGTGGCGAGCGTGTCCACCACGGCGCTAAGGCGCAGCCGGCGTGCTTCGGCAGAGAACCGCTCCGCGAGTTTCGCGGCAAAGGCGAAAGCGGAGAGGTCTTCGGCGAATTGCTGCTCGATGCTCGGGCGCAGCACCTTGACCGCGACGCGCCGCGCCGAATCGTCCGTGGTCTGAGCTTCGTGCACCTGCGCAATGGAGGCCGCGGCGACGGCGTCGCCGAAACTGGAAAACAGATCCGGCAGCGGCTTGCGCAGCGCCGCTTCGACTTCCGCCTCGGCCACGGCGGTGGGAAACGGCGGCAGCCGGTCCTGCAGCGTCTCCAGCGCCAACGCCACATCCTCGCCGATAAGATCGGGGCGCGTCGCCAGCACCTGACCGAGCTTGATGTAGGCGGGACCGAGGCTCTCCAGCGCGCGGCTCAGGCGCACCCCTGCGGCCACGCCTTCGGCGTCGGTTTCGCGGGTGCCGAGCACGCGGCGCATCACCCGCACCGAGAACGGCATCGTGCCCAGATATTCGTGCGGCACCAGCGCGTCGTGCGCTGCCAGCACGCGCGCGGCATGCACCAGGCGGCGGATGTTGCTCAGCGCACGGAACATCCGGTTTTCACCTTCCCTCGCCCCCACGCAAGTGGGGGAGAGGGACCGAGGGTGAGGGGGTATTCGGAAGTCGGAAAATGGAAATTAGAAGCACGCCGTAGCAGCATCCGTTCTGATTTCTGACCTCCGGTTTCTGACGTCTGACGGCCCCCTCACCCCAACCCCTCTCCCCCGCGTTGCGGGGGCGAGGGGCTACAGTTGCATAATCGCAGGTCATATCTTCCACGCCGAATGCAGCGCAGCGACGCCGCCGGTCAGGTTGCGCACCTTGACGCGCGACAGCCCCGCCTGGTCGATCATTTGCGCAAACGCATTCTGCGGCGGAAACCGGCGAATGCTTTCGGCGAGATAGCGGTAGGCATCGCCGTCCTTCGCCACCAGTTCGCCCAGCCGCGGCAGCACCGTGAACGAGAAACGGTCGTAGAGGACGTCCAGCCCCGGCGCATCCACCCGCGAGAACTCCAGGCACAAAAACCGTCCGCCGGGCTTCAGCACCCGGCGCGCTTCGGCCAGCGCGCGATCGATGTGGGTCACGTTGCGGATGCCGAAGGCGATGGTATAGGCGTCCAGGCTCGCGTCCGGAATCGGCAGCGCTTCGGCGTCGCCGCAAACCCATTCGATGGCGCCCTCGCCTTTCTCCGTCGCCCGCCGCACGCCTTCGCCGATCATCTCCGCGTTGATGTCGCAGACCACGATGTCGGCCGCACCGCCGCGCGTCCGCACGGCATCGGCGATGCGAAAGGCGATGTCGCCGGTGCCACCGGCCACGTCGAGCACCCGCCAGCCCGGCCGCGGATTGAGCCGCTCGACCATCGCGTCCTTCCAGAAGCGATGGACGCCGCCGCTCATCAAATCGTTCATCAGGTCGTAGCGCCACGCCACGGACGAAAACACCTCGCGCACCAGCCCCTCCTTGTCGGATTCGGGCACGTCGCGAAAACCAAATGAAGCAGTTGCGTCGGGGGCATTGCTCATCGCGCGCGAACATACACTATTGTGATCGCCGCCAACCGCGGAGGTTCATCTTCACCTCCCCCAACGCGGGGAGGTCGGAGCATTTCGAGCGCAGCGATGAAATGCTCCGGGTGGGGGGATTTTCGTCCGCCCACCCCCCACCCGATCCGTTTCGCTGCGCTCAACGGATCGACCTCCCCGCGCTGGGGGAGGTGAAAGGAACGCGTTGCCCGAACTGCCCGAAGTGGAAACGGTTCGCCTGGGGCTTCAGCCGGTGCTGGAGCACCACCGCATCACCCAGGCCGAAACCCGGCGCGGCGATCTGCGCACGCCCTTCCCGAAAAATTTCGCCAAACGGCTCACCCGCCGGTGCGTCGAGAAACTCTGGCGCCGCGCCAAATATCTGCTGGCGAATCTCGACAATGGCGAGACCCTCGTCATCCATCTCGGCATGAGCGGCCGCATGAGCGTCTATGCCGAAGGCCGCGAACGCCGGCTGGGGCAATATGTCTACGACTCCGCGCCCGCGGAGGCCGGCCGCGGCAAGCACGATCACGTGGTGCTGGAAACCGATGCGCCGGCGCGCATCGTGTTCACCGATCCGCGCCGCTTCGGCCTGATGACCTTGATCGCAACCGACAAGCTCGAACAGCATCCGCTGTTCAAAGGGCTCGGCGTCGAGCCGCTGTCGGACGAGTTCGACGCGGCGTTCCTCGAACGCGCGCTCGCGGGCAAGAAGACGCCAGTCAAGTCGGCGCTGCTCGATCAGCGGGTGATCGCCGGGCTCGGCAACATCTATGTCTGCGAGGCGCTGTTCCGTGCGCGCCTTTCGCCCAAACGCCTGGCGAGGAACCTCTCATCCAAATCGTTCGCGCCGCTTGTCGCCGCGATTAGAGCAGTGCTCCGCGAAGCCATACGCGCCGGCGGCTCATCGTTGCGCGATCACCAGCGGGTCGACGGCGCGCTGGGCGAATTTCAGCATCGGTTCGCGGTGTACGGCCGCGAGGGCAAACCCTGCCCCGAGCCATGCGGCGGCACGATCAGACGGATCGTCCAGTCCGGCCGCTCCACGTTTTACTGCCCGAAGTGCCAGCGGTGATCTGCGCGTCCGCGAAGGCGGCTCCGCTACTTCGCCGAGCCTTCGTCGAAGAACCACAAGCCGGTGCCAAGCAGATGGTGCAGCTTGCCTTGCGGATCCACATAGCTGAAGCCGCTGTTGGCCGTCGTCTCGCCGTAGGAGATGGCGCTGCCGGCATCGTCCAGCATGGTGATGCTGTAGATGCCGCCGCTCGGCGCCGAGGCGGGCGAGTAGGTGAGCTTCTTCGCGCCGGACGGAATGACGGCACGCGCGTCGTACCACGGCCAGCCCGTGTAATTGGTCAGCGTCGCGTATCTGCCGCTGACCTGCGTCCGCTCGACGATCCACTCCATCGAGTTTCCCTGCAGCTGGACACCGGACGGGGCGGAGAACTGGAGCGACGATGAAACGCGCTGCGTCATGTTCTGCAGATAGTAATGCCCGGTGGTGGGAGTCGTATTCCAGACATAGACGTAGATCAGATCGCCGGGCTCGATCGCCGGCGCCGAGACCCGCACCTCGTTGTTGGGGTACCATTCGTACCAGCCATAATACTGTCCGCGCGTGGTGCCGCCTGAACAGTAGGCATCGGCTTCCACGCCGGCCTGCAGCAGGTCATTGCTGTTCAGGCCATCGAAACCGACCCATGCCGCCGAATAGTCCCAGCCGCCGCTGCATTTGCCGGCCGCCTGCTGCGCCACCGGGACCATGAAGACGCCGTAGATGGTGGATTGGGCCGCCTTGAACGGATTGGCGCTGTCGATGATGCCGTAGCCGCTCCAGTTCGGTGTGGTGGTGCCCGTCGCCGCGTTCGCGAGCGGCGCATGCAGATCCTGGCTGGTGGACAGAATGACGGCGGGACTGTTGCTGATCGTGGTCATCTGCTGGCGTGGAACGACGCGCTTTACGGGTGCCGTAACCACCGTCTGCCACACCGCGTAGGGGCCGGGATTGGCTTTTGGATCGGGACGCGGTGGAAAGCCGTAATGATCGAGCTGGGCATCCGTGGCGGTCAGCGGATTGAAGCCGGCCGGCGGAATCGCCGCGGGAATGCCGGTTGGCCGGGCGCAGTTCGTGCAGATCGATTCGGCAGGCGCCTGGCTCAACAGCGAAACGTGCGGCGATTGCGCCAGAGCGGCGCCCGCTAGGGAAAACCCCACGATGGCGGCCGTGCACGTGGCGGCTTGAAACGGCCTGGAAACATGCATGGCCCATCCCCTCAAATCGCGCAGCGAACCTGAAGGCTAGTCCACGCGATTTCAAGCCAAAACGGACTTTACGATGAAAACCCGCTGCGCAGGCGAACCGCTAGCGCGCTTTTTGATTGTTCGCCCTTACCGGAAAGCGGCTTTGCCGGTTTCGAGCAAAGTCTTGAGGCTCGAAAGGATCCGCGGCCAGGCGGTGGAAACCCTTCGATGAATTTCGAATGCGCGCGAGCGATTCATTTTTCCTCCTCCTGAGTCTGTTCGAGCTCCCGTTTCAATTCGCGCAGCACGTCGAGGCGCGCGCGCCCGAACTTGTCGATCCAGCGCGCGGCGAGCTCATGGATCGGCACCGGGTTGAGGAAGTGCAGCTTCTTCCGGCCTTCCTTCCGTGTACTGACGAGATTGGCGGCTTCCAGGATCGCGAGATGCTTGGTCACCGCCTGGCGCGTCATGGCGAGGCCGCTGCACAGTTCGCCCAAGCTTTGCCCACCCTTCTCCCGCAGCCGGTCCAGCAGCGCCCGCCGGCTCTTGTCCGCCACTGCCCGGAACACGGCGTCCATACTCATGAGACTTAATATGCAACCTTGCGGTTGCTCTTACAGGTTTAATGAAATTCCTTCTAGTCTCCTCTTGATTCCTAAGAACATAGGTGGTACATAGGCAAATCGGCCTGATTAAACCGGTCGTGGCCGCAGGAGCCGCCAATATAATGTGAAAAGGAGCATATCCATGGAAAATGAGACTTCCAGCCGTCCCGAGACATGGGAGGACCAAACCGAAGGGCACCCCTCGCTTGAAGCCGGCAGCCACGCCCAGACGGCACCGCGGTCGAAGCGTTACGATTTCGAGGTCCCGGAGGAGTTTCACATCTCCGACCTACTCGCCATCCAACTGGCCGATTGCGTCCGCATCACGCAGACGCTCTCCGACCAGGCAAGCAATCCCTACCTACAGGATGTCGAGCGTCTCCACACGATTCATTCGCTCGAGAGCGTGGTGAATGCATCGACAAAGCTCACCCAGATGATCGATTGCCTGAGAAATGGCACGCGCTATCCGGAAGAGGTGTCCAACGCACGCGCAAAACGGCGAAAACAGTGAAAACGACTGCTCCCGAACCCCGTCCTACACAAGATGTAGGGGTGCGGCGCAAGCCGGGCGGGCAGCCCGGCAATCGCAACAGTTACAAGCACGGCCTTTACACGGCGAAGGTCCGGGCGGCGCGCCGCACGGCGGCAACGGTGAACCGGTCGGTCGGTGCCGTTCTGAAGCTCGCCGAGGCGGCAGCGCGAGTCCGGGAACCGGCGTAAGCTCGCGCGTATGGCAAGCTTGCCCGTCACGCCGGGGATTGCGATCGACGAGTCCGAACTGGTCGAGCGGTTCGTGCTGTCCTCCGGGCCGGGCGGGCAGAACGTCAACAAGGTGGCAAGCGCGGTCGAGTTGCGCTTCGATGCCGCGCAGTCGCCTTCGCTGTCGGAGGATGTGCGTGCGCGGCTGAAGGCGCTCGCCGGCCGCCGCATGACGAAGGACGGCGTGCTGGTGCTGCACGGCAACCGCTTTCGCGACCAGAGCCGCAATCGCGAAGACGTCCGCGCCCGGCTGATCGATCTCATCGCCCGCGCCGCCGTTCCGCCGCGCCCGCGCAAGCGCACCAGGCCGCCTCGCGCCGCCAAGGAAAAGCGCCTGACGGAGAAGAAAGCCCGCTCGCGATTGAAGGAGATGCGTGGGAAGGTCGACGAATGAGGTTACCTCCCCCTTGTGGGGAGGTCGAAATGCTGGCGCGGAGCAGCAGCATTTCGGGTGGGGGCTAAATCGCATTTGCACCCGCCCCCACCCGGCTCGCTACGCTCGCCGACCTCCCCACAAGGGGGAGGTAAGAGACATTGCAATCGCTGCGGCGCCAAGCCACCAAGCGCGACGCGGGAATGAGGAACAGACTCATGGAATACGCCAACATCATCGCGAAGATCGAAGGTGCCGTCGGTGTCGTCACGCTGAACCGCCCCAAGGCGCTGAACGCGCTCAACGCCGAGCTGCTCGCCGAACTCTGCGACGCATTGGAGGCGTGGGATGCGGATGACGCCGTGCGCTGCATCGTGCTCACCGGCTCCGAGCGGGCCTTTGCCGCCGGCGCCGACATCAAGGAGATGCAGCCGCGCTCCTACATGGAGATGTTCAAGGCGAATTTCTTCGCCGATGCCGCCGATCGAATCGCCGCCCTCCGCAAGCCGATCGTCGCCGCGGTTGCCGGCTATGCGCTGGGCGGCGGCTGCGAGCTCGCCATGCTGTGCGACTTCATCATCGCCGCCGACACGGCGAAATTCGGCCAGCCGGAAATCAATCTGGGCGTCATGCCGGGCATCGGCGGCACCCAGCGCCTCACCCGCTTCGTCGGCAAATCGAAGGCGATGGAGATGTGCCTCACCGGCCGCAACATGGATGCGGCCGAAGCCGAGCGCAGCGGATTGGTGTCGCGCGTGGTGCCTGCGGCCGACCTGATGAGCGAAGCGATGAAGACGGCGCAGACCATCGCCGAAAAATCGGTGCCGATCGTGATGATGACCAAGGAGACCATCAACCGCGCCTATGAAACCACCCTTGCCGAAGGCATCCGCTTCGAGCGGCGCGTCTTCCATTCGATGTTCGCAACCGATGACCAGAAAGAGGGCATGGCCGCCTTCAGCGAAAAGCGCAAACCCGAATTCAAGGACCGATGACGCGCGTCCTCGTCATCGGCGGAACGCGGTTCATCGGGGCGCATGTCACGCGGCAGCTGTTCGCGCAGGGTGCCGATGTGACCGTCTATCATCGCGACCGCACGGAACATCCGCTCCTTCCGCCGGTCGCGCACGTGTGCAGCCCGTCGGCGGAATATCCGGTTGTGAATTTTCCCGACGCCCTCAAGCGCAATTGGGACGCGGTCGTTCACATGGTCGCAATGGGCGACGCCGATGCGCGGGCCGCGGCGGACGCGCTTGACGGGCGCGCCGGACGCATGGTGCTGATCTCCAGCGGCGATGTGTATCGCGCCTATGGGCGCCTCACGCGCCTCGAACCCGGGCCGCCGGATCCCGTTCCGCTGACGGAAGATGCGCCGTTGCGCACGCGGCTTTATCCCTACCGCGGCCAGGAAAAAGCACTGAGCCCCTACGCGCACGATTACGAGAAGATCCTGGCGGAGCGCGCCGTCATGGACTCCGCTGTCCCATGGACCGTGCTCCGGCTCCCGAAAGTCTATGGGCCGGAAGACAATGCCGATCTCCGCACGATCTACATGGCCGCGTCCCAGCCCTCCTGGCGGTGGACGCACGGCCATGCGGAGAACGTGGCGGCCGCGATCGTTCTGGCCGCGCTCTCTGCGCGCGCCGCTTATCGCATTTACAATGTCGGGGAACCGCGAACGCCGAGCATGGGAGAACGGCTCGCCCGCCTGCCGGCCGCTCCAGCCGTGCCGCCGCCGCCGTTCGATTTCAAGCAATCCATGGAGGTCGACACCCAGCGTATTCGCGACGAGCTCGGTTATGCGGAGTTGCTCGACGAACCCAAGGCGATGCGGGATTTGGCGTTCTCCCAAGTGGCGCGCGTTGACCCCGAGCCCTCTGCGGGCTATACGCCCGCCTCTCCCGAAGGAAACTGACGACCCATGCCCAATATCGCCTCGGCCAAGAAGCGCGTCCGCACCACCGAAAAGCGCACTGCCACCAATCACGGGCGCAAGAGCCGGGTGCGTACCTTCACCCGCAAGGTCGAGGAAGCCATTGCCGCCGGCGACAAGAAGGCGGCGCTGGCGGCACTCAAAGCGGCCGAGCCGGAGATCATGCGCGGCGTCTCCAAGGGCGTGGTCCACAAGAACACCGGCGCGCGCAAGGTTTCGCGGCTGGCCCACCGGGTGGCCGGCCTGCCGGGCTGAGGGCTTCTTCAGGGCGCGGCCAATTGCAAGCATTTTCTTTTGCCGGACCACAAAAATTTCTTTGTCTGTAGACGGAATGTCGCGGAACCGTCACCCAAGTTTCATAACGTCTTGATTCGTCGCGGTTCGCCGGAGCGACCGTCAGAGGACAGACAAATTGCCGGCTCCGCTGCGACCTTCTGCAGCGATTTGTTCGAGTCCCGTTCCCGTTGCGGGGCACTCCGGCGCTGATATGGTTTACGGACTGACGCGGGGCACCAAGGAAATGTCAGGATAAACGGTCGAACTTCGAAAAGAATATCGTTTATCCTCAAGTCCTTACGCTTTCTAGCACAGTAAAATGCGAAATCGAATGCAGGTGAACTCTGCGCGAGTCAACTCGCGCGGCCGGGAAGTCGTCGCCATGGCGGATGCACAGAGATCATCGAAGAGCGCCGCCGGCTATGCCGGGGACCTGCAAGCGTCCGAAGCCTGGGAACTCCTCCAGAGCGAGCCACAGGGCCGGCTGATCGATGTCCGCACCTCGGCCGAATGGGGCTTCGTCGGCACGCCCGATCTGTCGGGACTGGGTGGCGAGGTGCTCTGCGTGGAATGGCAGCGCTACCCCAGCATGGCCGTCAATCCGGATTTCGTGGCTGAAACGAAAGGCGCGCTGCAGCGCGCGGGCGCCGATGCCGCCACGCCGCTCGTGTTTCTGTGCCGCTCGGGCGCGCGCTCACGCGCCGCCGCCATGGCGATGACGAAGGCCGGCTTCTCCCGCGCCTACAATCTCGCCGGCGGCTTCGAAGGCGATCTCGATGCGGAGCGGCACCGCGGCACCAACAACGGCTGGAAGGCATCGGGCCTGCCTTGGCGGCAGAGCTGAGCGGAAAGGGGGCCAGAGGGAGAAAAACGGTGAGAGAGCGCGTCGGGGCCGACGCGGAGTCTGAACGAAACGCTGAAACAAAAACGGGGCGTCGGGACAACCCGGTCAACAAAAAAAGGCAGAGGGACGATGGTACAGGCAATGAAGAATGCTTCTCGCGGGGGTGATCTCTGGACGGCGGCGCGCGAACGCCTGCGGCGGGAATTGGGGGATCCGGTGTTCGACGCCTGGATCGGCGCGTTGCAGCTGCTCAGCATGGAAAAGGGCGAGGTGAGGATCGGCGCGCCGAAACCCTTCGTCCGGAACTGGGTCGCCAATCATTACGTCGCCCGCATCGAGCGGGCCTTGCGCGCCGAAGGCACCGATCCGCGCTCTGTGTCGATTGTGCTCGCCCCGCCCAAAATCGGCGGCGGGCTGGAGCCGGCGCCGGAGCCCGGACCGGTCGCAACCGTCACCTCGTTCCCGCAGCCGCCGAGAGCCGGCGCGGAACCCAATCGCAGCCTGTGGAACCGGGTGCTGCACCCGACCCAATCCTTCGACACGCTGGTGGTGGGGCCGGCGAACGAGTTTGCCTGCCAGGTGGCAAAGAGCTTTGCCGAGGGCCAGGAGAACGCCGCCTCGCTGCTCTATCTGCACGGCGGCTTCGGCTACGGCAAAAGCCACATCCTGAACGCGACCGCGCTCGAGGCGCGCAAGCGCGGCCGCCGCGCCCTGTTCCTCGGCGCGGAAGATTTCATGCGGCAATTCCTCGGCGCCCTGCACCGCCGCGAAACGCTCGCGTTCAAGGAGGAAGTGCGCGCCGCCGAACTCCTGCTGATCGACGACCTGCAGCACATCTGCCGCAGCACGTCGACCATCTCGGAGTTCCTGCACACGGTGAACGCGTTCTCCGATCTGCGGCGGCGGGTGGTGATCGCGGCGGACCGCGCGCCGGAGGGCTTCGATGCGCTCGGCGCCGACATCCGCTCCCGGCTGACCGGCGGCCTCGTTCTCGCGCTCGCCAAGCCGGACCGTGCCATGCGCCTGGCGATCCTCAAGACCCGGGCTGAGGAGTTTGCGCGCCAGCGGCCGCACGTGATGATCGCCGAGGAAGTGCTGGAGCGGATTGCCGACATGGAGGACGCCAGTCCGCGCGAGTTGGTTGGCGTGTTCACCAAGATCGCCACCTATGCCGACCTGACGAAGAAACCGGTGACACTGGAATTCGCCGAGGAGACCATCTCCCAGCGCGGCGTTCCGCCTCGCAAGACCGGCATCGAAGATATCCAGCGAAAGACGGCCGAGTTCTACAAGCTCGACATCCGCGATCTCCATTCCAAGGAGCGCAGCCGGCGCGTGGCACGGCCGCGGCAGGTGGCGATGTATCTGTCGCGCGAACTCACCATGCGCTCGCTGCCGGAGATCGGCCGCCGCTTCGGTGATCGTGACCACACCACCGTGCTGCACGCCTGCCGGCGCATCGCTGAACTCTGCGGCAGCGATACCGTGCTCAAGCAGGAGGTGGATTTCCTCAAACAGGTGCTATCGAAGCCGAAGAGCATCTGATCCCGAAGGCCAAGAAAACGGGCTGCGGAGGGCGACCTTCGCAGCCCGTTTTGCCCTCTGGGAATGGCCCTGAAAGTTGTGCTTTTACAGGCCGCGAAGCTGTTCACTTTTCCCCCCGGCTGATATAGTGGGGAGCTTGAGTCGAGAACCTCAAAAAAGCTCAAGCAGAGCAGGCGTTTAGCCGCACGCAAATAGTGCCTTTGCGGCGGGGTTGAACGGAACATTCAAGCCGGACACACGCAAGATGAAAATCACCGTCGAACGCGGCGCCTTCCTGAAGGCGCTCTCCCACGTCCAGAGTGTCGTCGAGCGCCGCAACACCATCCCCATTCTGTCCAATGTGATGATCGAGGCCGCAAAGGGCCGGCTGAAGCTGACGGCGACCGATCTCGACATCGAGATCGTCGAATCCCTGGCCGCCGATGTGCTGCGC
Source organism: Alphaproteobacteria bacterium UBA6038 (assembly GCA_002429315.1). GTDB lineage: Bacteria > Pseudomonadota > Alphaproteobacteria > Micropepsales > Micropepsaceae > Rhizomicrobium. The sequence continues at coordinate 3,827 of DIZC01000025.1, read as the reverse complement.
AACGGCGCGGCCACTGCGCCGGCGCACATGCTGTACGACATCGTGCGCAAGCTCCCCGAAGGCGCCCAGGTTCAGGCGGAGTTGCTGACGGCCGAAGGCGGACGGCTCGCGGTGTCCTCGGGCTCGGTACGCTTCGAGCTCGCCTGCCTGCCGAAGGAGGACTTCCCGCAGATGGCCGCCGGTGCGTTGCCCCACAAATTCCGCGTGGCAGGAGACGACCTGAAGCGCCTCATCGACAAGACGCGTTTTGCCATCTCGACCGAGGAGACGCGGTTCTATCTGAACGGCATTTATCTGCACGCGGCGAAAGACGGTACCACGCGGACCATGCGCGCGGTGGCGACTGACGGCCATCGCTTGGCGCGCTTCGAGCTCGATCTGCCCGACGGCGCCTCCGACATGCCGGGCATCATCGTGCCGCGCAAGACAGTGACCGAATTGCGCCGGCTGCTCGACGACACCGAAGACGCCATCGACGTGTCGCTGTCGGACACCAAGATCCAGTTCGTCTCTAGCGGGGTGGAGCTGACCTCGAAGCTGATCGACGGCACGTTTCCCGATTATCAGCGCGTGATCCCGTCCAACAACGACAAGGTCCTATCGCTGGATTCGAAGGAGTTCTCCCAGAGCGTGGACCGCGTCTCCACCATTTCGGCCGACAAGACGCGCGCGGTGAAGCTGAACATCGGTAAGGACAAGGTCACCCTGTCGGTGGTCAATCCGGATTCCGGCACCGCCACCGAAGAGCTCGGCGCGACCTACGCCGCGTCGCCCATCGAAATCGGCTTCAATGCCCGCTATCTGCTCGACATCACCAGCCAGATCGAAGGCAAGGACGTGCGCTTCCTGCTGCACGACGCCGGTTCGCCCACGCTGATCGAAGACACGGAAGACAACCGCACGCTCTACGTGCTGATGCCGATGCGGGTGTGAGGTTTGAGCGAACGCGCTCATCCATCCTTCGAGGCGCCGCTGTGCGGCGCACCTCAGGATGACGCAGCAATTCGTCATGCTGAGGAGCGAGGCGACAGCCGAGCGACGAAGCATGCCAAGCTCGCCGTCACGGAATTGCGGCTGGCAAATTTCCGCTCCTACGTGTCTGCGGAAATTGTCACCAGCGGGCGGCCGGTGGTGCTGGCAGGGCCGAACGGCGCGGGCAAGACCAATCTGCTGGAGGCCATTTCCCTGCTGGCGCCGGGCCGCGGCTTGCGCGGCGCAACGCTGTCCGAACATACCCGCAAAGGCCCCGCGCCGATCGGCGCGCTGTGGGGCGTTTCGGCCACTGTCAATCGCGGCGCCGACAGCTGCGAAATCGGCACCGGGCTCGAAGGGACTCCCGGCGGCACGACCAGGCACGTGCGCCTCAATGGCGCTCCGGCGCAAAGCTCCGCCGATTTGGGCGAGCTGATCCAGATGGCATGGCTGACCCCCGCCATGGACCGGCTGTTCGTCGAGAGCGCCAGCGGGCGCCGCCGCTTCCTTGATCGCCTCACGCTCGGCTTCGCACCCGGCCATGCGCGGGCTTCGCTGCGCTACGAGCAGGCGATGCGCGAGCGCGCCCGGTTGCTGAAATACGGTCCGCGCGATCCCGCCTGGCTTGCCGGACTCGAACAGCAGATGGCGGAGAACGGGCTCGCCATCATTGCTGAGCGTGCTGCCGTTATCTCGCGACTGAATTCGGCGCTCGCCGAGCGGCGGAATGCCGGCGCGTTTCCATGCGCCCAACTCGGGTTGGACGGCGATGCCGACCGGATGGCGGCGGCGAACGGCGAAGGCACCCCCGACGCGTTTCGCGAAGCCCTGGAGCGGACCCGCATTCGCGACGCCGAAACCGGACGCACCGGCTTCGGTCCCCACGTAAGCGATCTGCTCGTGCGCCATACAGCCAAGCGCACGGACGCGCGCGACTGCTCGACCGGCGAGCAGAAGGCGCTTCTCATCTCCATCGTGCTTGCACAGGCCCGCCAGCTTTCCCATATGAGGGAAGGGTTCGCGCCCATCCTCCTCCTCGACGAAATCGTCGCCCATCTGGACGCCACCCGCCGCGCGGCCCTCTTCGAGGAAATCGTCGCGCTCGGTGCGCAGGCCTGGATGACCGGCACGGAGCTTTCGATGTTCGCGCCGCTGAGCGGCCATGCCGATATTTTCGAGGTCGCGGAGTCGCGCCTCACCAGGATTTCAGAGTGATGGTTTCTTCGCCCGCCCTTCCCGAATCGAGCGACTACGGCGCCGACAGCATCAAGGTGCT
>DIZC01000025.1:470-1444 GCA_002429315.1 Alphaproteobacteria bacterium UBA6038 | reverse complement strand
GACGCCGTGCGCAAGCGGCCGGGGATGTATATCGGCGACACGGACGACGGCTCGGGCCTGCACCACATGGTGCACGAGGTCGTGGACAACGCCATCGACGAGACGCTGGCGGGCTATGCCGACCGCATCGACGTTATCCTCAATCCCGACGGTTCGTGCACGGTGCGCGACAACGGACGCGGGATTCCAACCGGCATTCATGAGTCCGAGGGCGTTTCCGCCGCCGAAGTGATCATGACCCAGCTGCACGCCGGCGGGAAATTCGAGCAGAGCGCCTACAAGGTCTCCGGCGGATTGCACGGCGTCGGCGTATCGGTCGTGAATGCGCTCTCCGAATGGCTGGATTTGCGCATCTGGCGCGACGGCAAAGAGCACTACATGCGGTTCCACGACGGCGATCCCGTCGAGCCGCTGCGCGAGGTCGGACCCGCAAACGGCCAGCGTGGCACGGAAGTCACCTTCCTGCCCTCCCCGCGCACCTTCACCAAGACCGAGTTCGACTACGCGACCCTCGAGCACCGTCTGCGCGAACTCGCCTTCCTCAATTCGGGCGTCACCATCGTGCTGGCCGACAGGCGAGGCGTGGAGAAGAAGGAAGTCACGCTGCATTACGACGGCGGGCTGGAAGCCTTTGTGCGCTATCTCGACCGCGCCAAGAACCTGTTGATCCCCTCGCCCATCATGATCGCCGGCGAACGCGACGGCACCACGGTGGAAGCCGCGCTCGGCTGGAACGACTCCTATCACGAAAGCATGCTGTGCTTTACCAACAACATCTCGCAGCGCGACGGCGGCACGCACCTCGCCGGCTTCCGCGCCGCGCTGACCCGCGTGGTGACGAAATACGCCGAAGAATCCGGCGCGCAGCGTAAGGAGAAGATCGCGCTCACCGGCGACGATTGCCGCGAGGGGCTCACCTGCGTGCTGTCGGTGAAAGTCCCGGACCCCAAGTTCTCGTCGCAGACCAAGGACAA
>DIZC01000025.1:0-290 GCA_002429315.1 Alphaproteobacteria bacterium UBA6038 | reverse complement strand
TCGCAGACCAAGGACAAGCTGGTCTCGTCGGAAGTCCGCCCCGTCGTCGAAGGCGTGGTGCTGGAGCAGCTGGGCCGCTGGTTCGAGGAGCATCCATCCGAAGCCAAGACGGTGGTCGGCAAGGTGGTGGAGGCCGCAGCCGCGCGCGAAGCCGCCCGCAAGGCCCGCGAACTCACCCGCCGCAAGGGCGCGCTGGACGGCGCCTCGCTGCCCGGCAAGCTCGCCGATTGCCAGGAGCGCGACCCCGCAAAGTGCGAGATCTTCATCGTCGAGGGCGACAGCGCCGGCGG
>DIZC01000019.1 GCA_002429315.1 Alphaproteobacteria bacterium UBA6038 | reverse complement strand
GGGGGGAGGGTGTGAGAGAAGAGAGGGTGGGGGGGGGGCCCGCCGCGGGGGGGGCCATGACGGCCGAAGTGAACACGTTCATTCCAAAACAACTCTATACGCGCCGGATTGCGTCGCGGATCGCGCCGGAAGGGGCGGCAATCAATGTATCTGGCGGCGCTCGTGCGGGCTTTCAAGCAGGAAGATCGGAATGTCGACATCGAAGGCTTCGCCGGTGAGGCTCCGCATCAGATAACGCCCGTTCATGGCGCCGGACGCAGTCGGCAGCGGACAGCCGCTGGTGTATTCGAAGCTTTGGCCGGGCTCCAGAACCGGCTGGGCGCCGACCACGCCCGGACCGCGGACTTCCTGCCGCCGCCCCGCCTCGTCCGTGATCTGCCAGTAGCGCGCGATCAGCTGCACCGTTTCATGGCCGCAATTCTCGATGGTGACCGTATAGGACCAGAGAAAGCGCCCGTCCTCAGGACTGGATTGATCGGCCAGGAAGGCCGGGAGGACGCGCACGCGAATGCCCCGGGTGGTCTGCTCGTAGACGGGCAGCCGGTGTAATCCGTGATCGATCGAGATTTGCCCCTGCATAATCCCAGTATCGCGGGAGATTCACCGTATTTGCAAGCCCTTAGGAAGCGCAGCCTTAACGATAACTCACGAGCGCGGCTCTACGGTAACATCTGTCTTCACAGAATTGGCGATAAAGCAGTGCTCGTGCGACTGGTGGTGGATGCGGGCGAGCGTGGCCTCGTCGACCGCGGTGCCGGGGGCGAAGGTCACCTTGGGCCGAAGGCTTACGCGAGCCACCCACATCTCTCCGCCTTCGCCCTTTTCAAGCACGCCCACGCCATCGTCTTCGTAAGCATCGACCGTGAGGCGCTTGCGAGCACAGATGGCGAGGAAGGTGAGCATGTGGCAGCTCGCGAGCGCCGCCACAAACGCTTCCTCCGGATCGACATAGCTAGCATCGCCCAGGAATGCCGGCGCTGCGGAAGCGGGCAGCCGGATCGCGCCCAACTTGAAGGTCATCTCATGCGTGCGGTTGTACGTGTCGTACCCGAAATCCGCGCTCGTCCGCTTCCACACAACGCCCGCATGATGCTCAGACATTCGGTGCTCCTTCAGGCTGTAGCCAGCGCCTGTTCGAAATCTTCGTAGAAGTCAGCCACGTCTTAGAGACCGCCGGAGAGGCGAAAGTGTCCGGCCCGATGCCGAGGTGCGCGCGCGCCTGCTTGCGTCTGTCAGGGGTCGCGCTCGAAGCCGTGCTGGACATTATTGGAGTCATAAAACCAGCCGACGACCACACCGTTGTCGTTGATCGCGAGCGGATAGGTTTCGCCAGCCGCCGGATAGTCGAAAACTTTGATATTGCCTTTCTTGCTCCTGATAAAGCCGTGATTCAGCAATCCCGCGCCGTATTGGGATTTTCCCAAAAAGTAGCCTGTGACGGTGCCATATTTGTTGATGGCTTGCGGATAAACCTCGGAAGTGTACGCGCCGAAGTTTTTGAATATCGGCGTGAAGGTGGTGATGGTGCCGTAGGCGTCGCGCACGAAGCCGGTATCGGGCGTGTACTGGCCGCAACCGCCGGTAATCGTGCCCTTGTCGTTGATGGCGGCGGGGAAGGTTTCGAGCGGTCCGGGGCAGTCGAACTCCGTTGCTATCCTTGTGGCAAGCGGCCACACGAATCCACCAATGCCGTCGTAGGTTCCGGTCACGACGTTATTGTTGTTGAGGCCGGCCGGCTGAACGCCGTATTGCGCATCCGGCACGTTGATGACGATGAATTTTCCCCCGGGCTTGCGATAGTAGCCAATCGCCCCGAGCGCTGGCGGCAGTTTCGTGAGGTTACGGGCCGCAGCCGTCCCAGCGTCAGCCACGCCCACCGCTGCGCCTTCAAAGTCGGCGGCGGTGATGTCGGAAGCGTCGAAGCTGCCATCCGGTATATTGCCAAGAAATACATGTACCGGCGTTTTGGTCGTATACGAACCCAACTCGCCCACCGACGGTTTCGCCCCATCCGTAAATATGGACGTGGCCGTCTATATTATAGATGTTTGTGACGGCTCCCAAGTCCACGCCGGGACAATCGAAGCCTTGAAGTGTGCCCTCGGCCCCAACACGGTACCAGCCGTGAAGCTTACCGTCTGTTCCGAGATAAGCACCTGTCGCGTCGCCGGTATCGTCCACATCCGCAACGAGCGTATTGGAGTTGCCATTATAATCGATCACTTGAACTGGCACCGGCCTCTGCGGTGAATGGCACGCCTACGCCGGACATCGCCACCGAAATCGCGACGATCCATGCGGAATGGAACAGCGGTGATGAAACGGAAGATTTTGCGGCTTGCATGGAGGTCCCCCGGCCTAAACGCCTGCGCACCATAGCTGATATCGGGCTCCAGCGGAAAGTGGCAGAACCGGGCATTGGCCGCAACCGGCCGCGTCAGACAGTCTTGAGCGCCTGTTCCAAGTCTTCGCAGATGTCGGCCACGTCTTCGAGGCCGACGGAAAGGCGAAGCGTGCCGGAGCCGATGCCGAGTGCGGCGCGGGCCTCCGGCGAAAGCCGCTGGTGCGTGGTGGTTTCGGGATGGGTGATGAGGCTCTTGGTGTCTCCCAAATTGTTGGAGATGTCGATCAGCGCGAGCGCATTGGCGAAGCGGAACGCCGCCTCTTTTCCGCCCTCTACATCGAACGTCACCACCCCGCCCCCCGCCGACATCTGCGCCCGCGCCAATTGATGCTGCGGATGATCGCTGCGTAATGGGTAGAGCACGCGCGCCACCTTCGGCTGCCCGGCCAGAAAGTCCGCCACCTTCGCCGCGTTGTCGCAATGCGCGCGCATGCGCAAATCAAGCGTCTCCAAACTCTTCAGATGCACCCACGCGTTGAACGGGCTCATCGAGGGGCCGGTGTTGCGCAAAAAAATCTGCAGATGATCCTTCAGAAAGGCTTCATCGCACAAAATCACGCCGCCGAGGCAGCGGCCCTGCCCATCGATGTACTTGGTCGAGGAATGCACCACGATGTGGGCGCCGAATTCCAGCGGCTGCTGCAAGGCGGGTGTCGCGAAGGCATTGTCCACCACCAGGCGCGCATCGGCGCGGTTGGCGATCTCCGCCGCGGCGCGAATATCGACGATCTCCAGCGTCGGGTTGGCGGGCGTCTCGAGGAACAGCATCCTGGTTTGCGGCGTGACCGCGCGCTGCCACTGCGCGATGTCGTGGCCGTCCACCAGGGTGTTGGCGATGCCGAAGCGTGGCAGGATCTCCTCGACGACGTAGCGGCAGGCGCCGAACATCGCCCGCGACGCCACCACATGATCTCCACTGCGCAAGGCGCAGAGGAAGGTTGCCGTCACCGCCGCCATGCCGCTCGCCGTGGCGCGCGCGACCGGCGCCCCTTCCAGCGCCGCCATGCGCGCCTCGAACATCGACACGGTGGGATTGCCGAAGCGGGAATACTGGTAACCGTCCGCCTTGCCCTTGAAGCGGGCTTCCGCCTCTTCGGCGTTCTCGTAGGCGTAGCCGGAGGTGAGAAAGAGTCCCTCTGCCGTCTCCTGGAATGGCGAGCGCATCTGGCCGCCGCGCACGGCCAGCGTCTGCGCGCGCCATCGGCCCGGCTTCTTCTGTGTCGCCATGGTCTACACCTGCCACGGGTTGCGGGCTTGGGTCCAGCCGCCTAAGGTCGCCCGCCCATGAAAACCATCAACCATCATTCCGCGCTCATCTACGTGATGGTGATCGTCTCGGCCTCCGACGGCGTAATGAGCGACCGCGAGCTCCGAACCATCGGCAACATCACCGCGACTTTGCCGATCTTCCGCGATTTCGAAAACCATTCGCTGCTGCCCATCTGTCACGAATGCGCCGCCATGCTGCGCGAGCCGGAATCGCTCGACGACGTGCTCGATCTGGTGCGCGAGGCGTTGCCGCACGCGTTGCGCGAGACCGCCTATGCGCTGGCGCTCGACGTGGCGCTGTCGGATTCGCGCGTGATGCTTGAGGAGGTGCGGGTGCTGGAAATCATCCGCCGGGCATTGGGGCTCGACCGGCTGGTGGCCGCGGCGCTCGAGCGCGCAGCGCGGGCGCGTTTTCAGGTTGCTGCCGAACGATGAAGCGGCTCTTTCTCCTCCGCCACGCCAAGACGGAGCAGGTCAACAAGGACACGCCGGCCGATGCGGCGCGCGCGCTCACCGAACGCGGCCGCAAGGATTCGCCGCGCGTCGGCGGCGCCATGCGCGAAAAGGGATACCAGCCCGATCGCATTCTCTGCTCCACCTCCACGCGCACGCGCGAAACCTGGGAGCTTGCCAATGCCGAGCTGCACAGTTCGGCGAAAGTGGAATTCGTAGAGGCACTGTATGCCGCGAGCGCGCGCGAGATCGTGCAGCTCGTCCGTGGGTTGCCGGACAGTGTGAAGAGGCCGCTGCTGGTGGGGCACAATCCGGGATTCGAAGACTGTGCCGCCCTGCTCGCCGGCAAGGCGGGCGATTCCGTCGCGCGCGCGCGATTCAACTCGCTGACGGAGAAATTCCCCACCGCCGCGCTTGTGGTGCTCGATTTCGACATTGCGAAGTGGAAGGACCTTGCGCCGCACACCGGCGCCCTCGCCGACTTCATACGCCCGAAGGATTTAGAGGAGGGCTGACCTTCCTCGCGAGTCTGCAGCCCGTTATCCTCCCCCGCTTGCGGGGGAGGTGCCGCGCGCAGCGCGGCGGAGGGGGGATGGAATGCGAAGCGGAGAAGAACTTTCGCGCAGCAGGGCGAAACGGCTTCGCCACCGCATGACGAAGGCGGAGGTGATCCTTTGGGTAAATCTGCGCGCCTTGCAGGCGGATGGTTACAACTTTCGCCGCCAGCATCCCCTTGGTCCTTACATCGCCGATTTTGCGAGCCATTCGGGCAAGCTCGTCATCGAAGTGGATGGCGCTACACACGGCGAGCCGCATGAAGTTGAATACGACCGCAGGCGCGACGCCTACTTGCGCGCGAAGGGTTGGCGCGTGCTACGAATCCCCAATTCGGCCGTGTACGAGAATCTCGAACACGCGATCGAGGTGATCCTGTCGCAAGTCCCCCCACCGCCTCGCTCGCGAAGCGCTCGCTCGGCACCTCCCCCGCACGCGGGGGAGGATAAGATACGCAGACGGCGGGTTCGTCTCGGCCGATAGCCGTGTTCAGTGCGCGGCGCGGGTGCGGTCGGCGAGCGCAAGCCGCCGCCAGCCGAAGGCGTTCTCCGGCACCGCGTCTCCCATCATCTGCGCGGTGCGCTCGGCAATGAGCCTGCCGCCCAGCGCTTCATAGAAGAACCGCACCGGGTTTTTCGCATGCGCCCAGATGATGCAGGAGGACTGACCGCGCTTGCGCAACGTCCCGAAGGCGCCTTCCAGCAGCGCGCGTCCGCTGCCGCGCCCGTAGAATGCCGGATCGACATAGAGCGTGTAGACTTCGCCATCGAAGCCCAGGCCGCCGTCGCGCGCCGGGCCGAAGCTCGTCATGCCGACCACGCCGTAGCTGCCGCACTCCGCCACCAGGACGGACTCGCGGCCGCGCGCGCGGATGGCGGCGCGCCAGCGCGCCGTCTGGCCGCGCGCGGTCATCGCACAGAGCATGCGGTTCGGCAGGATGCCGGCATAGGTGTCGTGCCATGACTCGATATACACGCGCGCCACTTGCGGAGCGTCTTCCGCGCGCGCCTGCCGAACGGACACGACGAGCTGATCCATGGGCGAATGTTGGCGCGGGGAGTTTCGCTCGGCAAGCCCAATCCGGGAATTTCCGTGGGCCCGGCGGCCGCCGAGATGAACGAATCCTGAGGCGGATCGTCAGGAAGTATAAAACTTTTGCGCGCAACATTGCCATGGCGCACCGGGCACACCCGCGCGCCAGAAGCGAGGAAGCAAGGCTCGTCCCATGCCGTCGCGCCACAATCGGCTTTTGCAAATCGGCAAAAGGGTTTACACTGCTTCGCAAATCAGCTGCGCCGCGCAGGCGAAAAAGCGCGTCGAAGGCGGGCAGCGAACTTTATCGACAGGGGTAATGGGAGGGCGAAACGCTCGCGCGAGGTATCGCGCGGATGTGGGTGTTGACATGTCTTTTGAGTGGGAAAAAAGGCGAATTTGCGGATCGAGTCTCGCCGCAGCGAGAGAAGCAATCCGCAACGGATCCACCTGTCTCGCCACGTCAGTCGAGGGCCGCGACCTGTGTCGCGGAGGGCGTGCCGGACGTAAAGGAGTCACGGCGCAATGAGCACGCTGGATGTGTTCGATATCTTCACCCGGGATTACGCGCGCGAAAGATTCGAAACGATGAGCCTGCGCGATTGGCTCCTGGCCGCGCGCGACGACAAGATGCTCTACGCCAGCCCCGCCGAAAGGCTGGTGGCGGCGATCGGCGAGCCGGAACTGATCGACACGGCGCAGGATTCCCGCCTCGGGCGGATGTTCTTCAACCGCACCATCAAGATTTATCGCGCCTTCGACGGCTTCTACGGCATGGAAGACACGATCGAGCGCATCGTCGGCTATTTCAAGCACGCCGCGCAGGGTTTGGAAGAGCGGCGGCAGATTCTGTACCTGCTCGGCCCGGTCGGCGGCGGCAAGTCATCGCTGGCCGAGCGTCTCAAGGATCTGATGGAAAAACATCCGATCTACGTGCTGAAGGCCGGCGAGCAGATCAGTCCCGTGTTCGAATCGCCGCTGGGTCTCTTCCGCTCTGAAGAATTGTCATCGCTACTGGCCGACCGCTACGGCATCGAGCGCCATCGGCTGACCGGCGTCATGAGCCCCTGGGCAGTGAAGCGGCTGGACGAATTCGGCGGCGACATCTCCAAATTCGAGGTGGCGCGGCTTTATCCCTCCAAGCTGCGCCAGATCGCGGTGTCGAAGACCGAGCCGGGCGACGAGAACAACCAGGACATCTCCTCGCTCGTCGGCAAGGTGGATATCCGCAAGCTCGAGCACTACAGCCAGAACGATCCGGACGCCTATTCCTTCTCCGGCGGGCTGTGCCGCGCCAATCAGGGCCTGCTCGAATTCGTCGAGATGTTCAAGGCGCCGATCAAGGTCCTGCACCCGCTGCTCACCGCGACCCAGGAAGGCAACTATATCGGCACCGAAACGCTGGGGCCGATTCCGTTCAACGGCATCATCCTGGCGCACTCCAATGAAGCCGAATGGACGGTGTTCAAGGCCAACCGCAACAACGAGGCCTTCCTCGACCGCATCTGCGTCATCACCGTACCGTACTGCTTGCGGGTGACGGAGGAGACGCAGATTTATCGGAAGCTGATCAAGGCGAGCGAGCTCAACGGGGCGCCCTGCTCGCCCGAAACGCTCGAGATCCTGGCGAAATTTTGCGTGATGACGCGGCTCAAGGAGCACGAGAATTCGAACCTCACCTCCAAGATGCGCGTGTACGACGGCGAGAAGCTGAAGGACACCGATCCCAAGGCGAAGACGCTGCAGGAATACAAGGACGCGGCCGGCGTCGACGAAGGCATGACCGGCATCTCGACGCGGTTCGCGTACAAGACGCTGTCGGAAACCTTCAACTACGACGTCAACGAGGTGGCCGCCGACCCGGTGCACCTGATGTACGTGCTGGAGCAGTCGATCAAGCGCGAGCAGTACCAGAACGAGACCGAGAAGAAATATCTCGAATTCATCAAGGCGGAGCTGGCGCCGCGCTACGCGGAGTTCATCGGCAAGGAAATCCAGAAGGCGTATCTGGAGTCCTACGGCGAGTACGGCCAGAACCTGTTCGACCGCTACATCGCCTATGCCGATGCGTGGATCGAGGACCAGGACTACAAGGACGCCGACACCGGCCAATTGATGAACCGCGAGCTCTTGAACCAGGAACCTGTCTCTTATACACATCT
>DIZC01000131.1 GCA_002429315.1 Alphaproteobacteria bacterium UBA6038 | reverse complement strand
AGATGTGTATAAGAGACAGGAGGAAAAGAAATTCGCCGTCACCGGCACGCCGACGGATTGCGTGATGATGGGCGTCGCCGAAATCCTCAAGGATCGCAAGCCGGACCTGGTGCTCTCCGGCGTCAACCGCGGCTCCAATCTTGCCGACGACGTCACCTATTCCGGCACCATTGCGGGGGCCATGGAAGGCACGGCGCTCGGCATCCGGTCGATCGCGCTGTCGCAATCCTATGGCTTCGAGGAAGGTTTCAAGGTGCGGTGGCATTGCGGCGAGACGCACGGCCCGACGGTGATCCGCAAGCTGGTCGAGGTCGGCTGGCCGGAGCCACAGGAAGTGCTGATGAACGTCAACTTTCCGGACTGCGAGCCCGGCGAAGTGATCGGCATTGAGGTGACCGAGCAGGGCAAGCGCGACATGCAGACCGCCGTGATGGAGCGCCGCGTCGATCTGAGGCGCAATCCCTATTACTGGATCGGCTTCAAGCGGGTGCGCAGCAACCCGCGCAAAGGCACCGATCTCTCCGCAATTAATGAGAAGCGGATTTCAATCTCGCCATTGCATCTAAACCTCACCGCGTTCGGGGTGCTGCAGCGGCTCAAGGCGGCCATCGACACCCGGCTGCCGATCGCTGCCAAGCGGCCGGGAGACCCGAAGGAGCTTCTGCCGCAGGACGACGCGAAAGCCGCCACCGCCCGCCAGCAGATCGGTCCCGGCGAGCGCTGTTAGGCTGTCCCCTTCATTGCTGCCCCTCTCTACTCTATCGTCTTGGCCGGCCCTGTGCCGGCCATCCATGCACACCATCGACAGAAGTGTTCATGGGTGGCCGGGACAAGCCCGGCCATGACGAAGTTTGTTTCAGATATCGCCGAAACAGCGCTAAACAGACGTCATGGTCGACACGCGCGCCATTTCGCTCATCATGGCCTTGCGCGGGCAGGGCATCACCGATCAGCGCGTGCTGTCAGCCATCGAGCGCACGCCGCGCGAGATCTTCGTGGATAAGCCGTTCGAGACCAGCGCCTACGCAGACTCCGCGCTCCCCATCGCCTGCGGCCAGACCATCAGCCAGCCTTTTGTCGTGGCGCTGTCGACCCAGGAATTGGACGTGCAGCCCAGCCATCGTGTGCTGGAGATCGGCACCGGCTCGGGTTACCAGGCCGCGGTGCTCGCCCAGCTCTGCCGCATGGTTTACACGGTGGAGCGCCACAAGCCCCTGATGCAGGCGGCCTACGCACGGTTCCAAAAACTCAAGCTGCACAACATCGTCACCCGCCATGCCGATGGCTTCCGGGGCTGGCCGGAGCAGGCGCCGTTCGACCGCATCCTGCTGACCGCCGCGATCCCGGAGGTGCCGCAAACCCTTATCGAACAGTTAAAGCCGGGCGGAATTTTGATCGCCCCGGTGGGCAAACCGGTGTCGGTAGAAAGCTTTTCGCAAGATTTGGTGAAGATTATCCGAACTGAAGAGGGGACGAGAGAGCAATCGCTCATCCCCGTGGTGTTCGTGCCCATGGTTCCGGGTCTGCCACAGGTGAGTTCGGATGGTGCCGGCGAGGACAAATAGTTACGGGTGCAAGGCCGCCGCGGCCGCGTTGTTCCTCATTCCCGGGCTGCTCGCCGGTTGCGAATCGACCCCGCCCAAGACCTCCGATTATTGGCCCGAGCCGACCTACCTCACCGTGGTCGTGCATCGCGGCGATACGGTTTCGCAGATCGCGGCACGCTACGATGTCTCCACGGCCACGATACAGCGGATGAACGATCTCTCCGCGCGCGATGCGATCCACCCGGGTGAAACGCTGCGCGTGCCGGCGAAATCGAAAGCCACCCGCGCGGCGGTGCTGCGCGAAGCCGTGGCGCCGCGCTACGCCGCGTGGAATGAGCCGGGAGCAACGCGTTCGGCGGTGACGGTGCGCGAATTGCGTCCACCCGGTGCGGAGCGCGCGAAGGCCGCGCCTGCGGTCGCGCCGCAGCCCGCGCCGCGCGATGCGGACGTCGCCGATGCAGTGCCGGCGAAAACGGACATCGCGGGCGACGCCCCCAAAGCGGCGCCTATTCTCACCTCTATTGGCGAATTCGAGTGGCCGGTCGAAGGCAAAATCATCGTCGCCTTCGGCAAGAGCGGCGACGGGGAACGCAACGACGGCATCAACATCGCCGCCGAACTTGGCACCCCCATTCACGCCGCCGCCGCCGGCACCGTCGCCTATGCCGGCAACGAGCTGAAGGGTTACGGCAATCTCATCCTCATCCGCCACGACAACGGCTACGTCACGGCCTATGCCCACGCCGAGCGCATCGCGGTGGCGCGCGGCGACCGGGTGGATCGCGGCGACGTGATCGGATTTGCCGGCGCGACCGGCGACGTGACCTCGCCGCAGCTGCATTTCGAAATCCGCCAGGGCGTCAGGCCCGTCGATCCCCGGCCGCTGCTGCTCGCCAGCCGCGAGAGCTGAAAGGCGAGGGCGTAAGTCCCCAAGTTGCATTGGAGAGAGCCGCCGCTATAGTCCGCGCGCCTTCGCCGGACGGCGGAGCATCCCTATTTAATCCGCGAAAACCGACGTGCCCGGACCCATGCAGGACCTCATTTCCAGCCCTTTCGTTCCGCTGATCTTCGTGCTCGTCGTCATGTATTTCTTGCTGATGCGGCCGCAGCAGCAGCGCGTGAAGCAGTTGCGAACGGCGATCGGCAATGTCCGCCGCGGCGACACGGTGATCACGGCGGGCGGCCACATCGCCACCGTGTCGAAACCGGTGAAGCCTGAGGACGAGCACTTGACGGTCGAGATCGCCGACGGTGTGCACACCAAGGTGCTGAAGAGCACGATCAGCGAAGTGCGGCCGAAGAATCAGCCGGCAAACGACAAGGAATAGCCGTGCTGCAGATTTCGACATGGCTGCGCGTGACGATCGCCCTCATCCTGTTGGCGGGAATCCTCATCGCCCTGCCCAACGCATTGCCCGCCAATGTGCTTGCACGCATGCCGCATTGGTTGCCGGCCAACACCGTCGCCCTGGGGCTGGACCTGCAGGGCGGCTCGTACCTGCTGGAGGAAGTCGAGCTCGACCAGGTGCAGAAGGAGCGGCTCGAATCCTTGACCGGCGATATCCGCGCCGGGCTGCGCAAGGCGCGCATCGGCTACACCGACCTGCAGTCGCAGGGCGATACCGTGTCGGTCCGCATTCTCGATCGGCCCCGCTTTTCCGACGCCAGCGATATCCTCAAGAACCTCAACCCGGTGACCGGCGGCTCGCTGCTCGGCGTCGGCCAGCGCGCCTACGACCTGACGGAGCGCGGTAACGACACCATCACCATGAAGATGACGGAAGGCTACCTCGCCGAAATGCGGCAGCAGGTAGTGAACCAGTCGATCGAGGTTGTGCGCCGCCGCATCGACCAGCTGGGCACCCGCGAGCCCACCATCGAGCGGCAGGGCGAAGACCGCATCCTGGTGCAGGTGCCCGGGCTTTCCGATCCGCAGCGGCTGATCGAGATGCTGGGCAAGACCGCCAAGATGACCTTCCAGCTTGTCGACGAGACCGCCAATGTCGAGCAGGCGAAGAAGGGCATCATCCCGATCGGCGACGAGCTGCTGTACGAGGACAACCCGCAGAAGGGCGGCCCGCCGATTCCGATGGTGATCGAAAAGCGAATCATGGTCGGCGGCGACCGGCTGACCGACGCCACCGGCACCTTCAGCCAGCAAAACGGCGGGGCAGTGGTCGATTTCAAGTTCGACAGCGTGGGGGCGCGCGAGTTCGGCGACGTGACCCGCACCCATGTCGGGCAGTATTTCGCCATTGTCCTCGACAACAAGGTGATCGAGGCGCCGGTGATCAAGGAGGCGATTCTCGGCGGTTCGGGACAAATCGAAGGCAACTTCACCATCCAGAGCGCCAGCGATTTGGCGGCGCTGCTGCGGGCCGGTGCGCTGCCGGCGCCGCTGAAGGTCATCGAGCAGCGGACCGTGGGCGCCGAGTTGGGCGCCGACTCGATCAGGGCCGGCAAGTACTCGGCGATCGGCGGGCTGCTGCTGGTGGCGTTGTTCATGATCCTGCGGTACGGGCTGTTCGGCCTGTTCGCCGATCTCGCGCTGACCTTGAACGTGGTGCTGCTGTTTGCAGCGTTGACCCTGTTCGGCGCCACGCTCACCCTGCCTGGCATCGCCGGCATCGTGCTCACCATGGGCATGGCGGTGGATGCCAACGTGCTGATCTACGAGCGCATCAAGGAGGAGCAGCGCAACGGGCGCAGCATGCTCGCCTCAATCGACACCGGCTTCCGGCGCGCCATGGCGACCATCATCGACGCCAACATGACCCACCTGATCGCCTCGCTCATCCTGTTCCAGCTGGGCTCCGGGCCGGTCCGCGGCTTCGCCGTGACCCTCGGCGTTGGCATCATCACCTCATTCTTCACCGCCGTCATGGTCACCCGGCTGATGGTCGTGACCTGGCTCGAGACCCGCCGTCCCAAGCGTCTCGCGATCTGACCAACACCCTCGCTTGCCATCCCCAAAGCCGAGCGCAGCGAGGCTATTCGGGACCCACGGGAAAAGCGCCGCAGTGGGGCCCGGCTCGCGCGGTGATGACGCACCGCTTGGCCGGGATGACAGGAGGTGGAAATCGCCGCTACAATCTCCGCTTCGGATTCTTAGGGGAGGCAACGTCCGTGGCCGCATTCTTCGCCAATCTTCGCAACACCGTCATCGCCGGCATCGTTCTCGCCGTCATCATGTTCCTCATCTATCTGCAGATGCAGGGCTACGATTCGAATCTGTTCTGGCGCTTCCTGTTCCGTTGGCTGCATGTCATTTCCGGCATTATGTGGATCGGCCTGCTGTGGTACTTCAATTTCGTCTCCACGCCGACCATGCCGAAAATCCCTGCCGAGCTGAAACCCGCGCTTGGCCGTTACATCACGCCGGCGGCGCTGTTCTGGTTTCGCTGGGGCGCGATGTTCACGCTGGTTTTCGGACTGTTGCTGGCCTGGTCGAATGACTGGAGCCTGAAGACCTACCTGGTTCCGGTGATCACGATCGACGCGAGCGAAGGGTTCGTGAATCCGGCTTTCGTGAGCATGGGCATCGCGGTGTGGTTTGCGCTCATCATGTGGTTCAACGTTTGGTTCGTGATCTGGCCGAATCAGCAGAAGGCGCTGAACATCGACAATCGCTACCCCGATCTCGCCCAGCCCCAGAAGGATACGGCGGCGAAGACCGCGGGCATGTTCAGCCGCATCAACACGATGCTGTCGATCCCCATGCTGTTCGGCATGGTCGCCACGGCACATTTGTATGGGCAAATCTAACTTTCTCTGAAATCTCCCTCTCCCGCTTCGGCGGGGGAGGGAATATTCCACCGCAATGGACGCAGCATTCGCGGCCTGTGAGGTGGCGGTCCGGCGTGTCGATCCGGACCGCTACTTCTCGACGTTGTTTGCGCCGGCGGAGAAACGGCCATTTCTGTTTGCGCTGTATGCCTTCAACCATGAGATTGCGCGCATCGGCGAGACCGTGCGCGATCCGATGATGGGCGAGATTCGCCTGCAATGGTGGCGCGAGACTGTGGAGAGCGCGCGTGAAGGCCGTCCGCGCGCCCACGATGTGGCGCGGGCGCTGGCGGCGACATTTGCGCGTATCGATCTGCCGACAGAACCGTTCGAGGCGATGATAAACGCGCGCGCGTTCGATTTTTCGCCGGACGTATTCGCGAACGATGCGGCCCGCGACGCCTATCTCGATGCCACCTCCGGCAATCTGATACGACTGGCCGCGTGGCTGCTTGGCACGCGTGACGTGCACGACGATCTCGCACGCGAGGCGGGAATTGCCTACGGGCTTGCGGGACTGATTCGCTCGCAGCCGTTTCACGCCGCGCGCAATAAGTCCTTCCTTACGGATCCCTCGGCCGCCCGGGTGGACGCCCGCGACCGCCTTGCACAGGCGAGGCGGCTTGCCAAACCGCGGCGGGCAGTCGCCGCCTTTCTACCGGCCGCGCTGGTGCCGCTTTATTTGCGCAACCCAAAGAAGGATGTGCCGCTCTACCACAAGCAGTTGGCGATGCTCGCAGCCAGTATGCGTGGCTCCATCTAAGTCGTCTTGGCCGCCCTTGTGGCGGCCACCTATAAACGTGATTGGGGGTCGCGCGCAGGGGTGGCCGGACAAGCCGGCCATGACGGTTTGAATCTGCTATTCGGCCGCAGCGCGCGTGTGGCCAAGCCAGTTCTCCAGATCGGCAAGCGCGCGATGCGCCATGGCTTTCTTGCGGTCGCGGCCGCGCGCGCCTGGGAGCTCGGGAAACAGTCCGAAATTCACGTTCATCGGCTGAAACGTCTTTGCGTCGGCGCCTTTGGTGATGTGCGCGAGCAGGGCGCCGAGCGCGGTCGTCGCCGGCAGCGCCGAACACGCGCGACCTAGCGCTTCGGCCGCCGCAAAGCGCCCGGCCAGCAATCCGATTGCGGCGCTCTCCACATAACCTTCGACGCCCGTGATTTGCCCGGCGAAGCGGATGCGGGGCTCGGTTTTGAGCCGCAGCTGCGGGTCGAGCAGCCGCGGCGAGTTGATGAAGGTGTTGCGGTGCAGGCCGCCCAACCGCGCGAAGCTCGCATTTTCGAGGCCCGGAATCATGCGGAAGATGCGCGTCTGCTCGCCATGCTTCAGCTTGGTCTGGAAGCCCACCATGTTCCACAAGGTACCGAGCGCATTGTCCTGGCGGAGCTGCACCACAGCATAGGGCCGCCGGCCGGTGCGCGGATCGCTGAGACCCACGGGCTTCATCGGTCCGAAGCGCAATGTGTCTTCGCCGCGCGCCGCCATCACTTCGATCGGGAGGCAGCCCTCGAAGTAGGGCGTGGAGGCTTCCCACTCCTTGAACTCGGTTTTTTCGCCGGCCAGCAGCGCGGCGATGAAGGCGCGATACTGCGTCTCGTCGAGCGGGCAGTTGATGTAATCGGCGCCGTCGCCTTTGTCGTAACGCGACTGCATCCACGCCACCGACATGTCGATGCTCTCGCGATACACCACCGGCGCAATCGCATCGAAGAAGGCAAGCGACTCTTCGCCGGTGTGCGCGCGGATCGAGTCCGCGAGGGCGGGCGAGGTGAGCGGTCCGGTGGCAATGATGACCGAACGCCACTCCTCCGGGGGCCAGTCAATCTCTCCCCGGCGGATCTCGATTCGCGGATGCTGTTCCAGCGTGCGCGTGACCTCCTGCGAGAAGCCGTCGCGATCCACCGCCAGTGCGCCACCGGCCGGAAGCCGGTGCGCATCGCCGGCGCGCAGGATCAGCGAACCGGCGCGCCGCATCTCCTCATGCAGGAGGCCCACCGCATTGTTCTCCCAATCGTCTGAGCGGAAGGAATTGGAGCAGACCAACTCGGCGAGTTGATCTGTGTGGTGCGCGTCCGTGGAGCGCACCGGTCTCATCTCGTGCAGCACCACCCGCGCCCCCGTCTGCGCGGCCTGCCACGCCGCTTCGCTCCCGCCGAGTCCGCCACCGACGATGTGGATTTGCCGTGTCATTGCTCTATTATAGGAGCGCTCGCTCTCAAATGGCTACGAAATGGGCTCGGTCAGGTTTACGGTCGATTTGAACGATGATTTCGCAAAGCTTCTTCGCAAGCGCCGGGCAAAATACGGCCGCAATCAGACTGCGTTCATTAACGAAGTGATCCGTCTCGGATTGGACAGCTTCGAGGCGGAGGTTCGTTCCAAGAATCCATGTCCCTCCAAATCCAAATCGCCAAGCCCCCGAAAGCATCGAAGAGCTTAGTTATTTTGCCACCCTCCTACCCGAACACCATCGGCCGCCTATCGCGCCAGGGGCGGGCCTCTTCCAGTTGCGCGGCGAGGCGGAACAGCGTGGCTTCGTCGCCGTAGCGGCCGGTGAACATCATGCCGATGGGCAGGCCGTCACCCGACATGCCCAGCGGCAGCGACATGGAGGGCTGCCCCGTCATGTTGAACGTGGGGGTGTAACCGAAGGTGCGCGCCTGCCTGCGGTTGAACTCGCGCGGCTCGACATTCACCGGGTCGAGATGGCCGATAAGCGGCGCGGCCGTCAGCGTCACCGGCATCAGCAGGACGTCGAAATTACGCCACGCGCGGAGAATCTGCCGCGTCATCAGCCGCAGGGTCTGCAGGCCCCAGCCGACCTGCTCGCCGGAAAGCGCTTTGCTCGCGCGGTAGCTCGCCCAGGCAAGCGGCTCCATATCGTCTTGCTGCGGCTCGCGGCCGAGCACCGTCTTCCAATCCTCGATGCTGGCAGCAAACATGGCGCCGGAGACGCAGGCCTGTGCGCGATAGAGGTGGAACCAGTCGATGCCGAACGATTTGTGCTCGATTAGGGTGTGGCCGAGTTCTTCCACCAGCTTCGCCGTCGAATCGAACACCGCCTCCACATCCGCATTCGGCTTCACGCCTTTCGGCGTGAGGGGCGTCTCTGTGGAAAAACCGATCCGCAATTTGCCGGGCGGGGTGGCGATCTCGTCCATGTAGGGCCGCGCTTTGGGCGGCGGCGCATAGGGCGCGTCATCCTCCGGGGTTCCCGTCCAGTCGAGCATCGCCGCGCAATCGCGCACGGTGCGGCAGAGCACATGATCGAGAACGAATCCGTGCGCCCGGTTGCGGTCGTCCGGCCCGCCGGGATTGCGATATTGCGTTGGCTTCAGGCCGACGAGCCCGCATTGCGCGGCCGGAATGCGGATGGATCCGAGTCCGTCGCTGCCGTGCGCCATCGGCACCATGCCGGAGGCCACGGCCGCGGCGGCGCCGCCGGAAGAGCCGCCGGCACTGTGATCGGGATTCCATGGATTGCGGCAGATGCCGAGATGGCGCCCTTCGGTCGTTCCCGGAATGCCGAATTCCGGCGTGTTGCTCTTGCCGACGAAGATGACGCCCGCCGAGCGGTAGCGTTTCGTCAGCTCGGCATCTTCCGGCGATACGTAGTTGTGCAAATATTTCGAGCCGTTGGTCATCGGCCAGCCGGCGACGGCCATGTTGATGTCCTTGATGAGGAACGGCACGCCCTTGAGCGGCCCGTCCGGCAATTTGCCTTTCGCCGTGACACGCGCCTCGTCGTAGGCCTTGTAGACGACCGCGTTGAGCTTGCCGTTGTGCCGCTCGATCCGCGCGATCGACTCTTCCACCAGTTCGATGGGCGCGACCTCCTTGCGGCGCACGAGATGGGCGAGACCAAGCGCGTCGTAGGTGTCGTATTCGGCAAAGCTCATGTCAGTGTCTTTCAATCAGTGGCGGCTTTCGGCCGATCCATGGCGAGGCTTCTTCCAGCTCCGCGGCGAGCTTCAGCAATATCATCTCGTCGCCGCTGCGCGCCACGAACTGCACCCCAATGGGCAATCTGGATTCGCTCCAGCTGAGCGGCAGGTTGATGGCCGGTTGGCCGGTGGCGTTCTGCATCGCGGTGAACGGCACGTAACCCAGCAGTGGTTCGAACGCTTTTTGCACGTCGGTTTCATCGACATCGATTGTGCCGAGCCTGAGGGGCAGGTCGCCGAGGGTCGGCGTCAGCCATAGATCGTAGCGTTCGTGGAATTTCGCCATGAGGCGCGCGGTGCGGTGAAACATCTGCAGCATGTCGATCTGCTGCACCGCGGTTATCTTCATCCCGGATTCGTAAAGGCCGTAGGTCAACCCCTCGATCACCTCAAGTGACGGCGCGATGCCCGTCAGGCGCGCGAGGGATGCCACACCGTAGGCCGTGTTGGTGGCCCAGATGGTCATGAACGCAAGCGTCATGCGGTCGTAATCGATGGGCGGAGAGGCTTCCTCAACCGTATGGCCGAGCGACTCGCAAAGGCGCGCCGCGCGTTCCACGGCAGCCACGATTTCCGGATCGAAGGTGCGCCCGTTGAGGCCCTTCAGCGCAAAGGCGATTTTCATCCGCTTCGGCTTCTCGCGCATGCCTTCCAGATACGAGCCCTGTGGCGGCAACGCGAAATACGGATCGCTTGGATCGGGGGTGCATGAGATGTCGAGCGCAGCGGCGCAGTCGCGCACCGTTCGCGTCACCACGTGATCGACGGAAAGCCCGCTGGTGGAATCGGCAGCATCCGGCCCCTGCGTAATTCGCCCACGCGAAACCTTCAGGCCCACCAGACCGCAGCACGAGCCGGGAATGCGGATCGAGCCACCGCCGTCGGTGGCGTGTGCGATCGGCACGATGCGGGCGGCGACCGCCGCGGCCGATCCGCCGGACGAGCCGCCCGGCGTGTGATCGAGATTCCACGGATTGTGCGCCGCACCGTAGAGCTTCGATTCCGTCGTCGGCAGAATGCCGAACTCCGGCACGTTGGTCTTGCCGAGGGGAATGAGTCCGGCAGCCTTGTAGCGCGCCACCAGGGTAGAGTCGTGATCGGAAGGCGTCGCTGGCGCAAAGCGGGAGCCGCTGCGTGTCGGCATGCCGGTGCAGCCGCCGCGCATGTCCTTGAGCAGAGTCGGAACGCCGGCGAACAGGCCATCGGGCGATGCGCCTTTGGCGCGCTCGCGCGCCGCGTCGAAAGCCTGAAAGACGATCGCATTCAGTTTCGGATTGAGGGCTTCGGCGCGGGCGATGGCCTCGTCAACCAGTTCCAGTGAGCCGATGTCCCGGTTCCTGACGAGCTCGGCAAGGCCGAGGGCGTCATGATCTCCGTACTCGGCGAAAGCCATGGTCAGATCCGGATGCCGGCGTAACGCTCGGCCCAGGGTGCTGCCTGCTCGAGCTCGCCGGCGAGTTGGAGCAGCGTCAGTTCGTCGCCGTAGCGACCCACGAACTGCACGCCAACCGGCAATCCCTGCTTACTCCAGTGGAGCGGCAGATTGATCGCGGGTTGCCCGGTGACGTTCTGCATGGCGGTGAACGGGACGTAATCGATCAGCGGCGCGAAGGATTTCTGCGGATCGCGCTCCTCCATGTCGAAGGTGCCGAGCTTGACGGGCGGCGTGCCGAGGGTTGCGGTCAGCCAGACATCGTAGGTCTGATGGAATTTCGCGGCATTGCGGGTGGCCTGTCCCATGATGCCCTTGGCGATCAGGTATTGGCTCGCGCTCACCTGCTTGCCGGCTTCGTACAGGCCCCAGGTCAGTCCTTCGAAATCTTCGGCCGTGGGCGTCCGCCCCGTCATCTGACCGAGAAAGTCGATGCCGGCGGCGAGATTGGCGCCCCACAGCGCCATGAAGCCCGGGATCAGCATCGCCTGGTCCAGATCTGGCGAGGCCTCCTCGACCTCGTGACCTTCGTCGGCGCACAGCTTGGCCGCGGCTCTTACCGCAGCGAGGCAATCCTCGTGCAGCGGGCTGCCGTCCAGTTTCCTGGTAGAGAACGCGATGCGCAGCTTGTTCGGCTTGCGCTTCATGCCTTGCAGATAATTGTCGGGCGGCGGCGCCCAGTACGGATCGCCCTGTATATTTCCGGCGACCGCATCGAGGGCCGCCGCCGTGTCGCGAACGGTGCGCGAGACCACGAGGTCGACGGCGAGGCCATCGACGATGTCGCCGAAGTCCGGCGCATAGCTCGTGCGTGCGCGCGTGGGCTTCAGTCCAACCAGCCCGCAGCACGAGGCGGGAATGCGGATCGATCCGCCACCGTCGTTGGCATGGGCAAGCGGCACCACGCCCGCGGCGACCAGCGCCGCCGAGCCGCCCGAGGACCCGCCGGTTGAATAGGCGAGATTCCAGGGATTGTGGCACGGACCGTAAAGTTTCGATTCCGTCGTCGGCACGAGCCCGAACTCCGGCACATTGGTCTTGCCGAGCATGATGAGACCGGCCGCCCGGAAGCGGGCGGTCAGCAGCGAATCGTGATCCGACGGAAAAGCCGGCATGAAGCGGCAGGCCTGCCGCGTCGGCATGCCTTCGGCGAACGCGAAGATGTCCTTGAGAAAGAACGGCACGCCGGTGAACGCCCCCTTCGGCAGCCGGCTAAGCGCGGTGGCGCGGGCGCGCTCGTAATCGGCGAACACGACGGCATTCAGTTTCGGATTCACCGCCTCGGCCCGAGCGATGGCCTCCTCGACCAACTCGCTCGGTTTCACCTTCTTCGACGTCACCAGTTCGGCAAGGCCGATGCCGTCCAGTTCGACGTATTCGCTGATGGCCACGTTTTCACCCAGACCAGGACCCGGGCGAGACATTAGCGGTGATGTGACATCCTGTCACCCTGCGCAAACCCTTGCGATTGTGGCTGTTCCGGCCTCGGCATAAGCTCGCGGAGACGGGGCGGGGAAGCGCATGAAAATACCGTTCGGCAAGACGATCGCCTACGCCTACAGCTTCACCTTCGGCCAGCTCGGAACCATTATCGGATTGTGCTGGCTTCCGCTGGTGCTGATGGCGGTGCTGCAGTTTTTGCCTTACGCGTTTGGCGGCAACCCCATGGCATCGCCGGAAAACGCGACTGCCGAGGGCCGCCAGGGACTGGAGAATCTCGTTAGTTCCCTGCTGATGCTGTTGCTGTACTCCATCATGTACGTTCCCGTGACGCGGCAGGCGCTGGGCCTTAGGCAAGGCAGCGCGCTTGTGCATTTTGCACTGGGGCCGCCGGAGTTCCGCGTGTTCGGCGCGCTGCTACTGTTCTTCCTGGTCATCATGGCGATTGCGATGGGAATCGGTGTCCTGGTGTTGCTCCTTGGCGGGCTGACGGCGCTGACCGGCAAGAACCCAATCGTAGCCATTGCCGGCGCACTCGCGGTAATCGCAGCTTCGCTCGGATTCATTTATGCCGTGGTGCGGCTGGCTTTCCTCATCGTGCCGGTGACGGTGGCGGAAGGGCACATCAGCCTCATCCGTGGATGGCTTCTGGCGCGTGGAAACTTCTGGCGGATCTTTGGCGTGATGCTCGCCGTTTTGTTGCCGATCTATCTGCTTCACGTGATCGGTCTGATCGTTATTGCCGGGCCGGGATTGGTGGCGCCGCTACCGGCTGACACGGCGGCCGCGGAGCAAGCCCTGAGGGCCCGTTTCCTCTTGGTCGGCCAGCATATGCCGGCCTATCTCGGCCTCACCTTGATCCTGGCGCCGTTCAACATCGGCTTGGGCATCGGCGCCTCTGCCTTCGCCTATCGGGCGCTGGTGCCGCCGAATTCGGCCAGCGCCACCGTGGCTTGATTTCAGGTCAGCAATGGGTTAGCTAACATGTTAGCTAAGTGCGGCACGCAATGACCATCGTCAAGATTCACGAGGCCAAGACCAACCTCTCGAAGCTCATCGCACGCGTGGAAGCGGGCGAAGAGATCGTCATCGCGCGCGGCGACAAACCCGTGGCGAAAGTCGTGCCGCTGAGTGAAAAGAAGCGTCGCCCACAGTTCGGAGCGCTAAAGGGTAAACTCCCCCACATCCCGGACGAATTCTTCTTCGACCCATTGCCGGAAGAAGAGTTGCGGGCATGGGAAGGGGCGGACGATGAGGATCCTCTTCGATAGCCATTCGCTGTTCTGGTTTTTGGATGGCAGGCCACGCCTGTCGCCGGGCGCGCGGCGAGCCGCGGGTGAGAAGGATGCGGTCTTGGTGGCCAGCGCCGTTTCGGCATGGGAGTTCGCCAACAAAGTACGGATCGGCAAATGGCCCGAGGTTCGTCGCTTCGCAGAGGACTTTGTGGCCCTCGTGACGGCTGAGCGCTTCGAACTCCTCTCCATTACGCCAGAGCACGCGGGTCTGGCGGGATTGATGCTGGGTCCACATCGCGATCCATTCGACCGCATGCTTGCCGCTCAATCCCAGATCGAAGGCATGCCGCTCGTCACCGCCGATCCCGTGTTCAAGGCGTTTGGAACCCAGGTGATTTGGTGAGTCGAAGTTTACGCACTGGAGCTAAATGATGTTTGCGTTCGTGCTCATGCCATTCGATCAGAAATTTGACGACATTTACAAATTGGGAATTAAAGAAACCGCGGAAAAGGTCGGCATAGCAGCCGAGCGTGTCGACGAGCAGATATTTCACAAAGAGAACATACTTGAGCGCATATACAACCAAATCTCAGCTGCCGATTTCGTGATCGCTGACGTGACAGGCCGAAATCCCAATGTGTTCTACGAAATTGGATACGCGCACGGTAAGGGCAAAACCTGCTTGCTGCTCACCTCAAATGTCGACGACATACCCTTCGATCTCAAGCATCACAGGCACGTCATATACGGAAACTCGATACAGAATCTTCGGCACGAGTTGGAACGTGAGCTAACTTGGATAAAAACGGAAATCGCAAACCGCCTTTCTGTCATTTCCGTGGAATTGAGTCGTACGGAAGGCCTTCTAGAAAAAACCGATTACACCGCCATCGGTAACGTCGATCTATTTTTTGATCTCAACAATCGAACGAATGCACCTTCCCCGGACATTGAGGCCATCTACTTTTACACAGGAACCGGCTGGAAATTTTCTCAAGATGGACAAGAGTGCTTGTCAACCAGTTCTGATGTAGGCGATATGAAATTGAGGCACTTTGTCAAACCTCCAGTTCGTCGCCTCAACCCCGGAGGATGGGCGCAGGTTAAACTGAGCGGCCGAAAGTACCTTGAATTTGCCAGTAAGGGTAAGGTATTGAAGGATAAGTATAAGCTCTCAGGAAGATCGCTCATTCGGGTCACCGCGTCCGATGGCGACTTTGAGTATCCGATTGAGATCGATATCGAGGTGGAAGAATTCCCCTTCTGAGCATAACTACTCCGCTGCACGCAGCGCGGCGCGCGCGAGGCGTTCGGGCGCACGGCCTCTAAGCAGCGGCTTAAGATACTGGCCGGTGTAGGAGCGGGAGACTTTCGCCACATCTTCCGGCGTTCCCGCGGCCACGATCTCGCCGCCGCCGTCGCCGCCTTCGGG
>DIZC01000094.1:7993-9335 GCA_002429315.1 Alphaproteobacteria bacterium UBA6038 | reverse complement strand
TGTCGCTCGAAGCGCAGCTCGAAGCCCGCGTGCTGATGATGTCCACCAACAACATCCTGTCGCCCGCGAACGGCAAGCCGATCATCGTGCCGACGCAGGATATCGTGCTCGGGCTCTATTACCTCAGCCAGGAGCGCGACAAAGAGCCCGGCGAAGGCATGGCGTTCAACGACATCGGCGAGATCGAGCACGCGCTCTTCGCCGGCAGCGTGACGCTGCACGCCAAGATCGAGGCGCGCTATCACACGGTGGATCAGGACAACAAGCCGATCATCCGCCGCGTGAAGACGACGCCCGGCCGCATGATGATTGCCGAGCATCTGCCGCGCAATCCGAAGATCCCGTTCGAGCTGGTGAACCGCTTGCTGCGTAAGCAGGAGGTCAGCCACATCATCGATGAGGTTTATCGCCACTGCGGCCAGAAGGAGACGGTGCTGTTTGCCGACGCTGTCATGGGCCTCGGCTTCCGCGAGGCGTGCAAGGCCGGCATCTCGTTCGGCAAGGACGACATGGTCGTGCCCGACACGAAAGCCAAGCTGATCGACGAGACACGCCACAAGGTGCGCGAATTTGAGCAGCAGTATCTGGACGGCCTGACCACCGACAAGGAGAAGTACAACCTCGTCGTCGACACCTGGTCGAAGTGCACCGACCAGGTCGCCGCCGAAATGATGAAGGAAATCTCCGAGCCGAAGGTCGACCCAAAGTCGGGACGCATCCAGGAGATGAACTCCATCTACATGATGAGCCATTCGGGCGCCCGCGGCAGCCCGCAGCAGATGAAGCAGCTGGCCGGCATGCGTGGCCTCATGGCGCGCCCCGACGGCTCGATCATCGAGACGCCGATCCTCTCCAACTTCAAGGAGGGGTTGACCGTGCTCGAGTACTTCAATTCGACGCACGGCGCGCGCAAGGGACTGGCCGATACTGCGCTCAAGACAGCCAACTCGGGTTATCTAACCCGCCGTCTGGTGGACGTGGCGAACGACTGCATCATCACCACCGAAGATTGCGGCACCAAGAAAGGCGTTACCCTCCAGGCTGAAATCGACGGCGGCCAGGTAGTGTCTTCGCTTCCCGAGCGTATCTTGGGCCGCACCACGGCGGAGGACGTCAAGCATCCGGACACCGGCGAGGTTATCATCCGGCGTGGCAAGGAGATCGGCGAGGATATCGCCGAGCGCATCGAGGCGTCGCATGTCCAGAAGGTGCGGGTGCGCTCGGTGCTGGCCTGTGAGCTCTCCGACGGCGTTTGCGGCAAGTGCTACGGACGCGACCTCGCCCGCGGGACGCCGGTGAACATCGGCGAAGCGGTTGGGGTCATCGCCGCGCAGTCGATCGG
>DIZC01000094.1:1016-7714 GCA_002429315.1 Alphaproteobacteria bacterium UBA6038 | reverse complement strand
TTCCACATCGGCGGCGCGGCGCAGGTTGCGGGTCAGTCGAAGATCGAAGCGTCCTACGACGGCAAGATCAAGGTTGTGAACCGCAATGTGGTGAAGAACTCCGATGGCGAGCTGATCGCCATGGGCCGCAACATGCAGATGGTGATCGTCGACTCCAAAGGTCTCGAGCGCGCTGCCTACCGCGTCACCTACGGCGCGAAGCTGAAGGTGGACGAAGGCGCCGGCGTAAAGCGCGGCGAGCGGCTGGCGGAGTGGAACCCGAATGCGCTGCCGATCCTCACCGACACCGACGGAATCGTGAAGTACGAAGACATCGTCTCAGGCATCTCGATGAAGGAAGTGGCGGACGAGAAGACCGGCGTGACCAACCGGGTGGTGATCGACACCCGCGGCACCGGATCCAAGAACCAGGACCTGCGGCCGACCATCGTCATCGTCGACAAGAGCGGCAAGCCGGTGCAGATCGCCGGCGGCGAAGCGCGCTACGCGCTGACTGTCGACGCCATTCTCTCGGTCGAGGATGGCGCCGAAGTGAAAGCGGGCGACGTTCTTGCGCGCATTCCAACGGAAGGCGCCAAGACGCGCGACATCACCGGCGGTTTGCCGCGCGTGGCGGAGCTGTTCGAGGCGCGCAAGCCGAAGGAGTCCGCGGTGCTTGCGGAGATCGATGGCTTCATCGAGTTCGGCAAGGACTACAAAAACAAGCGGCGCGTCATCGTCCGGCCGAAGAACGAGAAGCTGGAGGCCGCCGAGTTCCTCATTCCCAAGGGCAAGCACATCAGCGTGCGCGAAGGGGACTACGTGGAAAAGGGCGACTACATCGTCGAAGGCAATCCTTCGCCGCATGACATTCTGCGCATCAAGGGCGTGGAAGAGCTGGCGGTCTATCTCGTCAAAGAGATCCAGGACGTCTATCGGCTGCAAGGCGTGAAGATCAACGACAAGCATATCGAGGTGATCGTGCGCCAGATGATGCAGAAGATGGAGATCACCGACGGCGGCGACACCACCTTGCTCATCAACGAGCAGATCGATCTCCTGGAATTCCAGGAGGCGAATAAGAAAGCGGTCGATGAGGGCCGCAAGCCCGCGGAAGGCCGTCCGGTTCTTCTCGGCATCACCAAGGCCAGCTTGCAGACGCGCTCGGTATTCTCCGCCGCCTCCTTCCAGGAGACCACGCGCGTCCTCACCGAGGCCGCCGTTCAGGGCAAGGTGGATATGCTTGAGGGCCTCAAGGAGAACGTCATCGTCGGCCGGCTCATCCCGGCCGGCACCGGCGGCGCCATCGCCCGGTTGCGCCACGTGGCGGCCGAACGCGACAAGGCGATCCAGGACGAGCTGGCCAAGCAGCAGCCCGCACAGCTCGAAGCGCCGCAGGTCGCGGCGGAG
Source organism: Alphaproteobacteria bacterium UBA6038 (assembly GCA_002429315.1). Classification (GTDB taxonomy): domain Bacteria; phylum Pseudomonadota; class Alphaproteobacteria; order Micropepsales; family Micropepsaceae; genus Rhizomicrobium. The sequence continues at coordinate 6,325 of DIZC01000094.1, read as the reverse complement.
TAAGGGTGTCGTGTAGCGGCTCTGAACGACTGTTAGCGATTCGGGGCCACCCCGACTCCAAACAAACTGGTTAGGACTTTGGCAGATATCTAACTTACTTGGTCCGAATCGTGACATGAATGGGGGGAGCATTATGGACGATCTTAGCCGAAGGGCTTTTCAGGTGCCGCAAGGTCCGAAACCGTCAAACCTCACGAAGGATGAGATTGAGCAAATCGCGGAGAGTGTAGCTGAGGGAATGAGATACACTCCGTCGTCGGACTTGTCAGATCTACTTCCGGAAATCGGCGGTAAGGTTTCTGTTAAAGATTTCTGGAAGCTTGACGGGACCACAGACGAGTCGATTGTCGTGCAGCCCGACGCCAGCTTCGAGATATTTGTGCCGCCGCACACCTCACCAGAGCGTGATCGCTTCACTATCGCGCATGAGTTGGGCCACTACGTGTTGCATTTCCTGCCCGCCAGCGATGCTAGACGAGCCGCTGTCACGTTCTCTGCTTCCCGATACGGGAGCCAGCGAGTTGAATGGGAGGCAAACCGATTCGCTGCTGGCTTTTTGATGCCAAGGGGCGATTTTGAGAAGACTCATAGGAGGTACCACGGCCACATTGGGCGAATTGCACAACACTTTAACGTGTCGACAGCCGCTGCGTATGTGCGCGCCAAGGCGCTAGGGCTCGACACGGATGGCAATCACTAAGTTTGACGATTTACCGGTCTACCTTCGACCCAGGCTACGATTGTTTCTGAGCGCCGATCTGGTCGGCTCGACGGGATTTAAGCAAAGTCCCAGGTTCCCGCTCCAACTGGAGGCTGACGAGGCGGATGTCCCTCCAGGCCCGCATTGGTTAGCATCCATAACGGACTTTTACACGGACTTCGGAGCGGAATTCGCGCGGCAGTGGCGATTGTTCGCGGATTCAGCGGACAAAGCCCCGAAATGGCCCATGGGGCCCTCGCCGGAATTCTGGAAGGGAATCGGCGACGAGGTCGTCTATGTAAAGGAACTCCGCGACCCCAAGGAGGTGGCGGGAACGGTCTGGGTCTGGATGCTCTCGGTACAAAAGTATCGTTCGGCGTTGAAGGCTAAACACCCTGCGCTGGATATTAAGGCTACTGCTTGGATCGGCGGATTTCCGGTAAATAATTCAGAGGTGGTGTTCGATTTGCACTTGGCGTCAGCCGAGATGCCTGCCGATGACCCTCGACTAAGCCATTTTCAAAAACTTGAGCAGTATTATGCTTCGAACGCTGGTTCTGCGAAGTATGTTCGTGATTTCATCGGTACCTCGATTGATACCGGGTTTAGGCTCTCTACAAAGTCGACACCGCGAAGAATGACTGTCTCTATCGAAGTCGTGCTGATGATCACGAGTACGCCGCCGCCAAAAAACAAATTTGGGCCCATCCGGATATATTTTGAGGGGTATGATACGTTCAAGGGTGTTCTGGCTGGTAAGCCCTACCCGGTTTTCTGGATAGATTTATACCAGACAGCGGACGATCAGTTGCTGGCCGCAGCCGAAGATGCGCTATTGAAGCGCATACCTGGGGAAGAAGCAAAGCTTAGAGAATTCTGTGATCGGTTCATCGCCGCCAATTCGCAGCACCTAATTCGGCCGTTCATTCACGACTGCAATGATGAGAGCTTCAAGGAGCTTCCGGCCAACTATCTAGAGAAGCTCTCCGAATGGAACGATAGAATCAGGAAGGAGCGCGAACGATATAGCACTGAGACGAGCTTGGACGAGGCGCCACCTGAGCCCGGGAGAAAAGGCGTGGCGACCAGAACGCCTGAAAGCATCCTTTCATTGTGGCGCTCAAAGGTGGAGCTGTCACCTGGAGCAGAGAAGAAGCGCCCGACATCGGTAAGACAGCGGCCTGGGCCAGGAAGGCAAACGCGAGCGAAAAAGCGCCATTGAGGTATGTCCAGTTCACAAATATCCAACGGGGAAAATGAGAGGCGGGGAGGCGGCGGCCGTCCTATATTCCACCCATGACAACACCAAAGCCATTCTCCTGGGAGCGCGCGGAAGCTCGCGCCGGCAAGTTCGACGGCAAGTTCCTGATCGGGGTGCTGACCACCGGCATCTACTGCCTGCCGTCCTGTACCGCGCGCCAGCCGAAGCCGGAAAACGTGCGGATCGTCCGCACGGAAGACGAGGCAAAGGCCTTGAGCCTGCGCGCCTGCAAACGCTGCCGCCCCGATCTCTTCTACCGCGGCGAAGACGAGGACATTTCGCTGTTCGAAGGGCTGGCTGGGCGGGTGCGCGGTGGGCCGTGCGATTTCCCCGATGCGCCGGCGCTCGCCAAAACCACAGGCGTCAGTCTCACCAAGCTCGGCGATCTGTTTCGCGAGCATGCGCATCTGGCGCCTGCCGCGTGGCTGCGGCGCGAGCGCGTGCGTGCGGCGTCGCGGCACCTGCTCGAAACGTCGGATCGGGTTGTGGAAGTCGGCTACGCCGCCGGGTTCGAAAGCGAGTCGGTGTTTCACCGCCAGTTCCTCGCGCTCACGCGCATGACGCCCGGCGCCTATCGTGCGATGAGCGGGGCATCGGTGTTCTTGCTGCAATTGCCGGCCGCGTACCGAGCGCAGGAAATTCTCGCCTACCACGCGCGCGACCCGGAAAGTCCGTGCGAACGGGTAGACGGCAATCGCATCGTTAAAGCGTTGCTGACGCCGCAGGGGCCGGCTGCCCTGGAGCTGTCGCTGGAAAGCGACGGTGTCTGGTGCCGGGTCCATGGCCTCGACAAGATTAGCCGCGAGACGGCGGCTCTTTTGCACAGTGCGGCGCTGCGCATGCTGGGTCTCAACAACGAGGTGACCGCATTCGAGACGCGAATGGGCAAGCAGGAAAAATTCGCGCCGCTGTTCGCCAAGCGTCGCGGCTTGCGCGTGCCGAGCATCCCCACCGGCTTCGATGGCCTGTGCTGGGCGATCATCGGGCAGCAGGTGAATGTGAAATTCGCCGCCGCGCTCCGGCGCGAAATTCTCAATCTCGCGGGCGAGAAGATCGGCGGCATGCGCGCGCACCCCACGCCCGAGAAGGTCGTCGATTTGGGCGCGGCGCGGCTCACGAAGCTGCGCTACTCGCGCTCAAAAGCAGAATATCTCGTCGGCGCCGCACGGGAAGTGGCGGAAAGGCGGCTCGATATCGAGGGACTGCCCGAAACGTCGGCCGTCGCGGCAGAGAAGAAACTCACCTCGATTCGCGGCATCGGCAAATGGACGGCGCGGTACACGATGCTGCGCGGCGGTTTCGCCGATGCCGCGCCGGTAGGGGATAGTGCGCTCGCCACTGTGCTCCAGCGCGTGTACAGGCTCGATGAACGCCCCGACGCGGACCAGGTCGAAACATTGATGCAGGACTTCGCCCCACATCGCAGCCTGGCGACGTGTCACCTCTGGGCGAGCTACAGGGACGCAGCATGACAAACGGAAAACGGTACTGGGCGCCGATCAAGTCCAGATTCGGAACCTTTGCAGCGTGGGTGGACGGCGAGGGCAGACTCCTGCGCTTTGATCTGCGCGCCAAAGGCGCGGAGAAGGTCGACCCTGAGGCCGAGCGCAATGAGAGGAAACTCGCGCCCGTACAGCGCCAGATCGACGAATACGACGCCGGCAAGCGCCGCGAATTCAACCTCGAACGCGATGCCGATGGTCCGGAATTCCACCAGCAGGTCTGGGATGCGCTGATGGAAATCCCCTATGGCGAAACCACGAGTTACGGCGCCCTGGCGAAGAAGCTTGGCGCACCGGGCGCTGCCCGGGCCGTGGGCGTGGCGAACGCGCAGAACCCGATCGGCCTCGTCGTGCCGTGCCACCGCGTCATTGGATCGGATGGCAGCCTCACCGGTTACGGCGGGGGGCTGCCGCTCAAGCGAGCCCTTCTGGAGCACGAAGCCCGGGTCGCCGGCCGCCCGTTCGATCTGTTCGCCTAGACTAATACGGCAAGTCCATGCTGACGCGCAGGCCCACGCGCGAACGCTCGGCATCGGTGAGAAAGCCGTTCGAGACCGCGTCGGGCCCTCCGGCGTGGTCGCTGGCCCACGGCATCTGGAACTGCGCACCGAAGCGCACGACGAACGGCAATCGGACGTACGAGACGGTCGGGCCGAGATAGTACGCGCTGGTCGCGGGGCGCGATGAGCCGAACAGGCCTTCGTTGTCGTTCTCGTTGTTGAATTCGCCGCCGACCGAAAATTCCGGCGTGATATTGTAGGCGGCGCCGGCGAACACCTCGACGGCGCCGCCCTTGCTCCACCGGCCATTCGCACGTTCCCAAACGTCCTCGACGTTCAGATTTGCAGCAAGCCGCAGGGTATCGTTGAAGAAGTTTTTCTGGAGAAGGAGCTTGGCCTCCAGTTCCCGGCTGTTGTCGCCGTAGGTCGGCTCGACATAGACGGCGAGCCCGACGGGATCGAAATAGGGATTGAGGAGGCGGTATATGGCCTCGCCGGAGACGCTGACCGCATGCCACGTCTCGTCCGAGCCAGCCGGATGGGGATGGCTGCGCTCCCACTCATAGTTGAGGTAGCCGGAGAGCTGGAAATCGTCCGTCACGCCGTATTCGAATTCCGTCCGCGAAAGCCAGCCGTTGAACGCCTGGTGGGGCTTCTGCGTGGACCAGGTGAACGTCTGCTCGATCTCCTTTTCATATTGGGTGTCGATATCGGTCGTGTAGACCGTCAGGAACGGCTGGTCATCCGCCGGCGCTGCCACGCTCAGCACCGCCGCGACTACCGTTACCCCGGCCCATACCCACCCTTTCATAAGTGCACCCCCCCCGCAAGCGAAATTGATAATCAGTCGCAACGACCTTGACCCGGCCCTGTATTCCCCGTCAATGCGAACGAGTCGCAACTGAACGTCGCAGGCACGTTGGAGAGAGGCGCGATGGGGATGCTTTTCGCGTTGTTTCGCAGCCGCGAAATATCCTTGCGAGCAGCCTTGACCCACCCAAGCCGCACTTCTATACAGCCGCACTCCCAAGGCAGGCCGTCCCGCGCTTTTGGCGCGCGAAACGCTGCCGGGAAGCCAGTTTTGAAGCGTAGCGTGCGTGACCTGGGGTGTGCCTCCGGTCCTCCGCGAGCTGGGGCAGGCCCTTTCGGGCCGCGCCCCGATTTGTGTGTTCGGCCGCGAGGAGCGGCATTGGAGCAGGAAAACGAATGCCGACGATCAATCAGCTGATTCGCAAGCCACGCGGCGAAAAGCCGAAGCGCAACAAGGTGCCCGCCCTCACGCACAGCCCGCAGAAGCGCGGCGTCTGCACCCGCGTCTACACGACGACGCCGAAGAAGCCGAACTC
>DIZC01000094.1:0-774 GCA_002429315.1 Alphaproteobacteria bacterium UBA6038 | reverse complement strand
CCCGGCGAAGGCCACAATCTGCAGGAGCACTCGGTGGTGCTGATCCGCGGCGGCCGCGTGAAGGACCTGCCGGGCGTGCGCTATCACATCATTCGCGGCGTGCTCGATACGCAGGGCGTGAAGGATCGCAAGCAACGCCGTTCGCTCTACGGCGCCAAGCGTCCGAAGTGATCTGAGGCACGCGAGAAGAAGGAACCAGAACCATGGCCCGCCGCCGCCGCGCAGAACACCGCGAGATCAATCCGGATGCCAAGTATGGCGATCTGATCGTCGCCAAATTCATGAATTGCCTGATGTATGAGGGCAAGAAGTCCGTCGCCGAGGGCATCGTCTACGGCGCCTTCGACACCATCCAGCAGAAGGCCAAGCAGGATCCGCTGCAGATGTTCCATGAGGCGCTGCGCAACGTTGCGCCAGCGCTGGAAGTGCGCTCCCGTCGCGTCGGCGGCGCCACCTATCAGGTGCCGGTGGAAGTGCGGCAGGACAGAAGCCGCGCCTTGGCGATCCGCTGGATCATCAATGCCGCGCGCTCTCGCAACGAGCCGACCATGACCGGACGCCTTTCCGGTGAGTTGCTGGATGCCGCCAACAACCGCGGCAGCGCGGTCAAGAAGCGTGAAGACACGCACAAGATGGCCGATGCCAACCGCGCCTTCTCGCACTACCGCTGGTAATCAGAGTTTCGAGTTAAGAGAAGATGCCCCGTACGACACCGCTCGATCGTTATCGGAATATCGGCATTGCCGCGCATATCGATGCGGGCAAGACGACGAC
>DIZC01000098.1:8562-13358 GCA_002429315.1 Alphaproteobacteria bacterium UBA6038 | reverse complement strand
CTGACTGGATCGTGCTCTAGCGGGTGTCGCTTTCGTCGGAGCAGCTGCGGCCGAACTGCGACAGGCCTTCCTCAAGATAATCGCCAAGCAGCGGCAGACCGAGGAGGTATTGCGCGGTGCGCTTGTTGTGCTCCTGCCGCGCGACGGTGAGCGCTTCAGCCCATTCCGATTTGTCGTAGGTGCCGCGGCCGAGCCAGGCCAGCGCCACCAGATTCAGCTGCTCTTCGATGTCGAGGCCGTTGATGAACTGGACCAGCTCCCGATAAACCGGATCGTCCGGCTTGTCCTCGAGCACGTCCGTAAAGCCGTCGTCGATCGCGTCCGATCCCGAATTGGGATCGGCGTTGCCTTCCTTCACGTCGAACTGCCGCGCCTTGACGATGACGTAGCACACCGCGTCGGTGGCGATGCCAAGCTCCAGCGAATCGGTGTCGGTCTCCATGTTCGAGGCGAGAGGCATTGCCGGCTCCGTTGAAAATCCACCGAAACAACGCCCGGGCGGCGGGGGGCGTTCCGGCCGCCGCGGGCGAAGGCCCACTATTGCGGCGCGTCCGCCCAGCCGTATTTCAAGACGACGGACAAGGTCCACTGCGCACCGGCATCGACGGAGCGCACGTCGTCCAGCTGCCATCCGCTCTTGCCGCGCTCGAAATAGTAGTGCAGCTCGTGCGGCTTGCCGGCATTGCGGAATTTTGCCACCACGATCTTGCGGTCCTTGGTATTCTCGACGTCGAGCAAGCTGACCTTCACGCCGCTCAGCTGCCAGTCCTGTGCGCCGGTCCAGATGTCGAAATCGAGGCGGCCGACCTCGCCGCCGGCTTCGCGTCTGCCGAGCGCCATCAGCGCGGCCAGGCGCGGCGAATAGATGTCTTCCGGCGGCACATATGGCTTTGCCGTAGTTGCGGTTGCCATTCGCGCAAACAGGCCACGCACAAAGGTCGCGGGGTCGGAGACGGTGGTCGCGTGCGCGACGGACGCGGCAACCAAAGCCGTCATCAGCGCGAGAATGAGCTTGTTGTGCATGACAGCCCCCGACAGGTGTGAAACACCGTAGCGCAATTGACCTTTCCCAGGCGAATCCCTACTTTGGATTCGGGCCACGCCGCCCCAACGCGGCGCACGCATTCTGGAAGGAATGACGATGACCGGCACAAGACCGGCCGTGCGCCCTGCACGGCCTTTTTTTTCGTCCGGACCCTGCGCCAAACGGCCAGGCTGGACACCTGAATTCGCCAACCGCGCGCTGCTCGGCCGCTCGCACCGCTCCAAACCCGGCAAGGCAAAACTGAAGGCCGCGATCGAGCGCACGCGCGCGCTGCTGGGCGTTCCCGCCGATTTCCGTGTGGCCATCGTGCCGGCATCCGATACGGGCGCCGTGGAAATGGCGATGTGGAATCTGCTGGGCCCGCTGCCAGTGGATGTGTTCGCCTGGGAAAGCTTCGGGCAGGACTGGGTTACCGACACGGTCAAACAGCTGAAGCTGAACGCCGAGGTGCACAGCGCGCCTTACGGCGAATTGCCGGAGCTGCATCTGCCGAAGAACCACGATGCCGTGTTCGTGTGGAACGGCACCACCAGCGGCGTGCGGGTGCCGGACGGCGAATGGATTCCGGCCGAGCGCGAGGGCCTGACAATCTGCGATGCCACCAGCGCCGCCTTCGCGATGGCGTTGCCGTGGGACAAGCTCGATGCCGTCACCTTCTCCTGGCAGAAGGCGCTGGGCGGCGAAGCGGCGCACGGCATGCTAGTCCTGTCGCCGAATGCGGTTAAGCGGCTGGAGACGCAGACGCCGCAATGGCCGATGCCCAAGATCTTCCGGCTGGTGAAGAACGGAAAGCTGATTGACGGGGTGTTTGTCGGCGAGACGCTCAACACGCCGTCCATGCTGGCAGTTGAGGACTACCTGGACACGCTCTCGTGGGCGGAGTCGGTCGGTGGATTGCCGGCGCTCATCGCGCGCTCGCAGGCGAATTTCCGCGCGCTGTCAAAGTGGGTGCGCGAAAGCGACTGGGTGGATTTCCTCGCCCGCGACCCGCACGCACGCTCCAACACCTCCGTTTGCCTGGAAATCACCGATCCTGCTTTCACGCGACTCGACGAAACATCGCGGCGTGACATGGTGAAGACGTTCGTGGCGCTGCTGGAACAGGAACCCGCGGCCTACGATGTCGGCGGCCACGCCAACGCCCCGCCGGGCCTGCGCATCTGGTGCGGCACCACCGTCGATTCGTCCGATATCGAAGCGCTCACGCCATGGCTCGACTGGGCCTGGGCGGAAGTGAAGGGCTGAGCCATGCCGAAGGTTCTGATTGCGGACAAGCTTTCGCCCGCCGCACTCGCCATTTTCAAAGACCGCGGCATCGCAGCGGAGATGAAGACGGGCCTCGCTCGGGACGAACTGCTCGAGATCGTCGGGGAATACGACGGCATCGCCGTGCGTTCGGCGACGAAAATCACTGCCGATGTCATCAGGGCCGCGAAGAAATTGAAGGTGGTCGGCCGCGCCGGCATTGGCGTCGACAATGTCGACATCCCCGCGGCGACCGCCGCCGGCGTGATCGTGATGAACACGCCCTTCGGCAATTCCATCACCACGGCCGAGCACGCCATCGCGCTGATGATGGCGCTGGCGCGCGAATTGCCGTCCGCCAATGCCTCCACGCATGCCGGCAAATGGGAGAAGAACCGGTTCCTCGGCAGCGAACTCTACGGCAAGACGCTCGGGCTCGTGGGCGCCGGCAATATCGGGTCTATTGTGGCGGATCGCGCCAAAGGTCTGAAGATGAAGGTGATCGCGTACGACCCCTACCTTTCGCCCGAGCGCGCCGCGGACCTCGGCGTCGAAAAGGTCGAGTTGAACGATCTGCTCGCGCGCGCCGATTTCGTATCGCTGCACACCCCGCTCACCAACGAAACCCGCAACATCATCTCGGCGGATGCCATCAATCGCATGAAGAAGGGCGCTCGGCTGATCAACTGCGCGCGTGGCGGATTGGTGGACGAAGCGGCGCTGAAGGCAGCGCTCGATTCAGGCCATCTCGCCGGGGCCGCGCTCGACGTGTTCGAGGAAGAACCAGCCAAAGCGAATATTCTGTTCGGGCACGAGAACGTGATTGCCACGCCGCATCTCGGCGCCTCCACCGCGGAAGCGCAGGAGAACGTGGCGCTGCAAGTGGCGGAGCAGGTTTCCGATTACCTGCTTACCGGCGCGATCGTGAACGCGCTCAACATGCCGGCGATCACGGCGGAAGAAGCACAGAAAGTGCGGCCGTGGATCACGCTCGCCGAAAAGCTCGGCGCCTTCGCCGGCCAACTGATCGAAACCAGCCTGCAATCGGTTGAGATTCTGTATGAGGGCACAACCGCCGAGCTCAACACCCGTGCGCTCACCCAAGCCGCACTCGCCGGCCTGCTCAAACCCGTGCTGTCGGATGTGAACATGGTCAACGCGCCGGTGATCGCGCGCGAGCGGGGCATCAAGGTAAGCGAAACGCGCCGCGAACGCCGCGGCATCTACGAAGGATATATCAAGCTGACCGCCACGCTCGCGGATGGTTCGTCTCGCCGTGTTGCAGGGACGGTGTTCTCGGACGGGCGGCCGCGCCTGATCCAGGTGAAGGACATCAATCTCGACGCCGAATTCGCGCCGCACATGCTGTACGTGATCAACGAGGACAAGCCGGGCTTTATCGGCAAGCTTGGAACCATCCTGGGCGATGCGAAGGTGAACATCGCTTCGTTTGCGCTTGGCCGTAGCGCCCCCGGCGCCGATGCGATTGCATTGGTGGAGGTGGATGGCGGCGTCGGCGAGCAGGTGATCGGCGAAATTCGGCGGCTTCCGCAGGTCAGGCAGGCGAACGCGCTTGCGTTCTGATGCTTGCAAACGGGCGGGCGCGCCCCACGTGATGTGCGGATGCGCAGTGGGGCACCGATGATCGCCGGCTTCTGGCCAAATACCGCCATTTATCTTGTGTGGGACTTCTGGATCGTGACGTGGATCGCCGCCGCGATCTGGTCCAACCGTACCGTGAAGCGTGCGGGGCTCTTGCGCGAATGGCCGTACCGCATCTTGGCGCTTGCCGGTTTCGTGCTTCTGTTTGCCTCGCCGCCCTACGTAACGCATGGCCATTGGCATTTCGGTGCGCCGCCCGGAATCCTGGGCGTTCACCTGTGGCCCTACCCGCCGCTCGCTGTTGGGTGGGTCATGGTTCTTCTTGCAGCGCTGGGGATCGCCTTCGCGTGGTGGGCGCGCATATATCTGGGACGACTGTGGTCCGGCTCGATTACGCGAAAAGAAGAGCACCGCGTGATCGATACCGGGCCGTATGCGCTGGTGCGGCATCCGATCTACACCGGATTGCTGACCGCCGCGGTTGCCACGGCGCTTGCGGTCGGCGAGGTCCACAGCGCACTCGGCGCGCTGCTGCTGATTCTCGCCTACTGGATGAAAGCGAAGCTGGAAGAGCGCTTCCTGCGCGAAGAACTGGGGCCAGAGGCTTACGATTCGTATCGCCGCAGGGTGCCCATGCTGGTGCCGTTCGGTCCGCGAGCCTGACATCGGCGCCGCGATTCGGCTATAAGTGGTCACCGTGCCCGGAGGCGAATCCCCGTCTTCGCGGCAACTGATCCGGGTACGGAGCAATGTCCAATGTGGCCGTGATCGGCGCCCAATGGGGCGACGAAGGCAAAGGCAAGATTGTCGATTGGCTATCCGCGCGCGCCGACGTGGTGGTGCGCTTCCAGGGCGGCCATAATGCCGGCCACACCCTGGTGATCGACGGCGTCACCTACAAGCT
>DIZC01000098.1:448-8347 GCA_002429315.1 Alphaproteobacteria bacterium UBA6038 | reverse complement strand
CGCATCGGCACCACCAAGCGCGGCATCGGTCCCGCCTACGAAGACAAAGTGGGACGGCGCGCGCTGCGAGTCATCGATCTGCACGATTTTGGATCGTTGCCCGCAAAAATCGACCGCCTGTTGGCGCACCACAATGCATTGCGGCGTGGCATGGGCGTGGACGAGATCGATGCGAGTGCGCTTTTGCGGTCTCTGAAAGACATTGCGCCGAAGATTCTGCCCTACGCCGGCTGTGCGTGGCGGCGGCTGGACGAAGCACGGCGTGAGGGCAAGCGCATCCTGTTCGAAGGGGCGCAGGCCGTGCTGCTCGACATTGACCACGGCACTTACCCTTACGTCACTTCTTCCAATACGGTGGCAGGACAGGCGGCGGCGGGTTCCGGTATCGGGCCGCGCGACATCGGCACCGTGCTCGGCATCGTCAAGGCCTACACCACGCGGGTGGGCGAAGGCCCGTTCCCCACCGAACTCACCGATGCGACAGGCGACAAGCTGGGCACGCGCGGCGCGGAGTTCGGCACCGTCACGGGCCGCAAGCGCCGCTGCGGCTGGTTCGATTCCGTGCTGGTCCGGCAGACCGTGATCACCGGCGGCATCGACGGTATCGCGCTGACCAAGCTGGATGTGCTGGACGGCTTTCCCGAGATCAAGCTGTGCGTCGGCTATCGGCTGGATGGCCGGGAGATCGATCATCTGCCCGCCGATGCGAACGAGCAGGCGCGCTGTGCGCCGATCTATGAGTCGGTGGAGGGCTGGAGCGGGTCCACCCGCGGCGCCCGCTCTTGGGCGGACCTTCCGGCGCGGGCCGTCAAATATGTCCGCCGGGTGGAGGAGATGATCGGTGCCCCGGTGGCGCTCCTCTCCACCAGCCCCAAGCGGGAGGACACCATCTTGGTTCGCGACCCGTTCGTTGACCGGTAAATCCTCCAATGGTAGAGTTCTACCATCATAAGGTAGAATGGTGCCATGGGCCTGAACATCAAGAATCCGGAGACCTGCCGTCTCGCCAAGGAGCTCGCTGAACAGACGGGCGAAAGCATCACGGGCGCAGTGACGGAAGCGTTGCGCGCGCGCTTGGAAGATGTGAAGCGAAAGAAGCGCCCCAAGGGCAAATTGGCCGACGAGCTCATGCGCATCGGAAGCGAAATCGCCTCGCGAATGACGGAGGAAGAGCGGAATTTCGATTACGACGCCTACCTCTATGACGAGGAGACAGGGCTGCCGAAATGATCGTCGACACGTCAGCCTTGATCGCGATCTCTCGGCAGGAAGCCGACGCCCGGGCGCTGGCGGACGCCATTGACGGCGCAGAGCAAGCAAGGATTTCCGCGGCGACCCTGTTCGAGGCCTTCATCGTCGTCGACCGTGCGGAAGACCGCACCATTCCGCGCCGGTTCGACACTCTCTGCCGGCGGATTGCGTTCGACATCGTCCCGTTCGACGAAGCGCAAGCGCGCATTGCGAGGGAAGCCTATCGCGATTTCGGCCGGGGCAGCGGCCATCCGGCGCGGCTCAAATTCGGCGACTGCTTCGCCTATGCGCTGGCGAAGGCGATGGACGAGCCGCTGCTCTACAAGGGTCGCGATTTCTCTCATACCGACGTCAGATCCGCCCTCGCCTGAGCCGGTTGCCCCTTGGCCTGAAACGCGCCACCCTTGAACCGACCGCTATCGAGAACCCAGGGGCTCTCCATGTTGAAGACTCGTTTCACCGAAATGTTCGGCGTCGAGGCGCCGATCACCTGCGGCGGCATGACCCGCGTCGGCAAGGTCGAGCTGATCGCCGCCGTCGCCAATGCCGGCGCGCTTGGCTTCATCACCGCCCATTCGGCCGGACCGCCGGACGCGCTCTACAAGGAAGTGAAGCGCTGCCGCGAGATGACCGACAAGCCGTTCGGCGTGAACCTCACCATCCTGCCGTCGATCACGCCGATCCCCTATGATGAATACCGCGAGGCCATCATCGAGAGCGGCGTCAAGATCGTAGAGACCGCCGGCAACAATCCGCAGCCGCATCTGCCGCGCTTCAAAGATGCGGGCGTTAAGGTGATCCACAAATGCACCAGCGTGCGTCACGCGGTGAAGGCGCAATCGATCGGCGTCGACGTGGTCTCCATCGATGGACTGGAATGCGCAGGCCACCCGGGCGAAGACGATGTCGGCGGGTTGATCCTGTTCCCGGCGACGGCCGACAAGCTGACCATTCCCATCATTGCGTCCGGCGGCATGGCCGATGCGCGCGGGCTGGTGGCGGCGCTCGCGCTCGGCTGCGACGGGGCCAATATGGGCACGCGCTTCATGGCGACGGTGGAAGCGCCGATCCATGAGAACGTGAAGAAGCAGATCGTGGCGAATGACGAGCGCGCGACCCATCTCATCTTCCGCACATTGCACAACACCGCGCGCGTGGCGAAAAACGCGATCAGCGACGAGGTTGTGGCGATCGAGAAGCGTGGCAACGCCACTTTTGCCGACGTCAAGGACCTGGTGGCGGGAACGCGCGGCGCCACCGTGCTCGACCAGGGCGACATAGATGCCGGCATCTGGTCGGCGGGCCAGACCCAGGCGCTGATCCACGACATTCCCACCTGCCAAGAGCTTGTCTCGCGCATCATGCGCGAGGCAGAGGAGATCATTCGCACCCGGCTCGACCGGATGGTCGCGTAGTCAGGGTCGCATCAGCAGGTTCAGCGGGCTGTGGCCGTGGCCGAGTCCCGGCGCGGTTTCAATCGCGTGCTGGACGAACTCACGGGCGCGGCCTACGGCAAGCGGCAGCGATAGGCCTTGTGCGAGGCCGCAGGCAATAGCGGTTGAGAGCGTGCAGCCGGTGCCGTGCGTGTGCTTCGTGTGGATGCGGGGAAACGCGTAGATTTCGACGCCCCCTTTCCACACCAGCAGGTCATCCACCGTTTCGGTTGTCGCATGCCCACCTTTGATCAGAACGGCCGAAGCGCCTGCGGACATCAGCTTGCGCCCGGCCGCTTCCACCGATTTCCGATCCGTGCTGCGTAGGCCGGTAAGCACGCGCGCTTCCGGCAGGTTGGGGGTGACCACTGCCGCCTGCGGCAAGAGCTTCGCTTTGAGGGTCTCCACCGCATTCGGCGCCAGCAGACGCCTGCCGCTGGTGGAGATCATCACCGGATCGAGTACGACGGGAATATCTCGCGCATGTTTTTTCAGCGCAGCGGCGACCGCGCGGACGATCGCCGCAGAGCCCAACATTCCGATTTTGATGGCGTCGGCGCCGATGTCATTCAGGCAGGCGGTGATCTGCGCCGCGACGATTTTGGGCGAGACCAACTCGACCGCACGCACGCGCTCGGTGTCCTGCGCGGTCACGGCGGTAACCGCCGTCATCGCATAGACGCCGAACGCACAGGCCGTCTTGATGTCGGCTTGCAAGCCGGCGCCGCCGCTCGAATCCGATCCCGCAATGATGAGCAACCGCGGCGGCTTTGCCGTCAAAGAGCGACTTCCCGGACGACCGCCGCGATCTCGCGCACCACTTCGCGCAATTCGCGGGCATCCTCGCCTTCGGCCATGATGCGGATCACTGGTTCGGTGCCGGACTTCCGCACGACGAGACGGCCCTTGCCGTTCAGCCGGACGGTGCCCGCTTCGATCTGCGATTTCACCCGAACATCCTCGAGCGGCGATCCGTTGCGGAAGCGGATGTTCTCGAAAATCTGCGGCAGCGGCTCATAGAGCTTCGTCGCCTCGCTGGCGGGCTTATGCTCGGCCGCCAGCACGGCAAGCACCTGCAGGGCGGCGATCAGGCCGTCGCCGGTGGTGGAGAAGTCGCTGAGGATGATGTGGCCGGACTGCTCGCCGCCGACGTTGAAGCCGCCCTCGCGCATCTTCTCGATGACATACCGGTCGCCGACCGGCGCGCGGGCAAGCGTGAGGTCCATGCCGGACATGAACCGCTCGAGCCCGATGTTGGACATCACCGTACCCACCACGCCGGTGCCCTTGAGTTCGCCGGTGCGGGACCACGACTGGGCAATCAGCGCCAGAATTTGGTCGCCGTCGATGAGGCGGCCGCGCTCGTCCGCCATCACCACGCGATCCGCATCGCCGTCGAGTGCAATGCCGAAATCGGCGCGCATCTCGCGCACCTTGGCACTCATCGCCTGCGGCGCCGTCGAGCCGCAATCCTGGTTGATGTTGAATCCATCCGGTGTCACGCCCAGCGAGAAAACTTCCGCACCGAGCTCCCACAGAACCGCCGGGGCGACCTTGTAGGCCGCGCCGTTGGCGCAATCGATCACCACGCGCATGCCGTCGAGCCGCAGATGCTTCGGGAACGTGCCCTTCACGAACTCGATGTAGCGGGCCTGCGAATCGTCCACGCGCTTGGCGCGGCCGAGTTCCTTCGGCGGAGCCAGACCGGTCTCCAGCCCATTCGCCATCAGCGCTTCGATCTGGTGCTCGGTTTCGTCCGAGAGCTTGTTGCCGTCCGGTCCGAACAGCTTGATGCCGTTGTCATGAAACGGATTGTGCGAGGCGGAAATCATGACGCCGAGGTCGGCGCGCAAGCTGCGCGTGAGCATGGCGACGGCCGGGGTCGGCAGCGGGCCGAACTGGAACACGTCCATGCCGACCGAGGTGAAGCCGGACACCAGCGCCGATTCGATCATGTAGCCGGACAGCCTTGTATCCTTGCCGATCACCACCCGGTGGCGGTGCTCGCCGCGGGTGAACAGCCGGCCGGCCGCCATGCCAGCCTTCATGGCGATCTCCGGCGTCATGGGATGCGAATTGGCGAGGCCGCGAATCCCGTCGGTGCCGAAAAGCTTGCGTATGGGAGGTTTGGTCATCGGCCAGTCTCGCTCACGGCACCTTGATGGAAGTTCAACAACCATACCAGAACGGCAGAGTTCCGCGCGAGGCGCGGCCAATCACGGCGGATTACCGTGTGTTTCAGGGGCGAGCGCCTGCCACACGGCCAGCGCATCCTTCAGCGGCGCCGGCTCATGGGTGCGGATGTAGTCCACTCCCTGCCGGACGGCGAAGAGCTCGGCGGCAAGGCTGGCGGCACCCGCCTCCTGGGGTCCGCGGCCGGTGAGCCGGCGGAGAAAGGATTTCCGGGAGACGGAAATCAGCACCGGCACCCCGAACGCCCGCCTCAGCTGCGGCAGGTCGCGCAGCACAATGAACGACGCCTCCTTGTCCGTGCCGAGAAACAGCCCCATGCCGGGATCGAGGATCAGCCGTTCGCGGGCAACCCCTGCCGCAACCAGCGCCGCCAGTCGACCTTCAAAAAACGAGAGAATGCGCTCCGGCAGATTGGCTGCGGGTACTCTGAGTTTGCGACTGGCGGGGCCACGCTCCTGCACCGCATGCATGACGACCAGCTTTGTCCGGCAGCCGGCGAGGAGCGGATACAGCTTAGGGTCCGGAAATCCCCGGACGTCGTTCAGATAATCGATGCCTTGCGCCAGCGCCCAGCGCTGCACCTCCGGCGCGAATGTGTCTATCGACACCGGGACACCGTCGCGCTTCAGCGCGTCGACCGCCGGCGCGAGCCGCGCGATCTCTACCTCCGGCGGAACCGGCCTCGCGTCCGGATTGGACGATGCTGCGCCGAGGTCCACAACATGCGCGCCGTCGCGTGCGAGCTTGAGCGCGTGCGCGATCGCCGCATCCGGCGCGAGATATTTCGCGCCATCGGAGAACGAATCTTCCGTGATGTTGAGGATGCCAAAGATGATCGGATTCATGCAGGTGCCATCTCCGTCGGCGGCGTGATCTGCACCTCCGCCTTGCGCTGTAAGATCCTAAGAAATTGCCAATCCGCATCGGTTGAGAGCGGGAACCGCTTCAGGGCAATTTCGGCACGCTCCAAGTTTATTCGTGCACTTTGCTTTTCGCCGACAACTAAGTTCGCAGCACCCATTGCAAGCCAATAGCTGAAAGTCCTTCTTGCCTGCTTGGGTGTCACCCGCGAAAGCAACCACTGTGCCGCTGCACCGTCTTGCTCAATGGTCGCGAGCAGCAGCGCGTCTTGAACAAGAAAAGCCTTTCCCGATTTGTCCAACGCTTTAGCTAGTTCGAGCATATGGCGGGCTTCCTCGAACTCGCCTCGATCAAAGTGCCAATCGCTGAGCAAAAGGTACTGGTATGCTTCCGGTTGATGATTTACCAAGTCGGCGTAAACCGCTTGGACGTATCTTGGGTTCCAATCTCGAGGTCTCTTGCCCTTCACAGTTTCGGCAAAGAGCAACGTGTAATGTTCGCGTGGAATTAGATTCTCTCCCTTCACAGCGTCGATTAGAAGCGCGCCATCATTACGGAAAATAGCGCTACGCCTCGGGACTAGGTTGGATATAAACAGGAGTAGGGAGAGTGACCCAACCAAAATCGACAATGAAGTGACGACTGGCGCTTGGCCTATCCATAATAAGGCTGCGGCGACAAGCGCGAGAACTACATTCGCGACTACGCCACCCACAACGATCGCGATCCATTCTGACCGATGTATTGGGCCACTCTCGGGCAGGGCGACTACTGCCCCCGCAACAGCGCCTCCAAAGGGGGAGGAAGCCCAGTGAATGCGAATTGGGTCAAACTTGATGGTGAGACGCCACCCCGTGAACAGGAGCAAGCGCCAGCCAACAAAGACCGCCGCAATAGCATGGCCACATTCATGTGCGAGAACGAGCAGTATCAAACTGACGGAGACGGCAGGAATAGCCAAAATGACTCCGGCCTGCTCGGGTTGGCCAAGCGCACGTGCCAAGTTAATGCCAAAGCTGACGCCGAGTACTGCGAGCGTGGCCAGAATTCCAATTGCCAGAAGACAGGCAACGGCGCGTCCACCGATTGTTTTCAGCCTCAATACACTCATACAAGAAAGGGAAGGCAAGGCCCTTCCTTTTTCAAGTATTCTAGCGAGCTTGGCTCAGCGGCCCGGTTGGGGCTCCGGCGTGACGGGGATGGCAGGCCCGCGCGGGCGGCCGGCCGTCGGGACGCTCGAGGGCGGCGGACGCGTCGCCTCGGGCTCCTCGTACGGCGTGCGGACCGGTGGAATGCCCTTCAGTAGCGCCACGATCTCGTCGCCCGTCAGGGTCTCGTACTCCAGCAGCCCGCGGGCCAGCGTATGCAGATCGTCCAGATGTCCGGTGAGGATTTCGTGCGCGCGCCCGTACGTCGTATCCACAATGCGGCGGATTTCGGAATCAATCTTCCGCGCCGTCTCTTCGGAGACGTTCTGCTGGCGCGAAACGCTGTGCCCGAGGAACACTTCTTCCTGGTTCTCGCCATAGGCGATCGGCCCCAGCTCATCCGACATGCCGAAGCGGGTCACCATGGCGCGCGCCATGCGGGTGGCCTGCTCGATATCGCTCATCGCGCCGGTGGTGACCCTTTCATGGCCGAAGATCAGCTCCTCGGCGATGCGGCCACCGAAAGCAACGCAGAGATCGGCCATCATTTTCTGCCGCGTGACGGAAAGGTGGTCGCGTTCTGGCAGGCGCATGACGAGGCCCAGCGCCCGGCCGCGTGGGATGATGGTCGCCTTGTGAATGGGATCGGAGCCTTCCACATGCAGCGCCACCAGCGCGTGGCCGCCCTCGTGATAGGCCGTGAGCTTCTTCTCCTCGTCGCTCATGGCGAGTGAGCGGCGCTCGGCGCCCATCATCACCTTGTCCTTGGCCTCTTCGAGTTCGCTCATGGTGACAACGCGCTTTCCACGCCGTGCGGCGAGCAGGGCCGCCTCGTTCACCAGATTGGCGAGATCGGCGCCTGAGAACCCGGGCGTTCCGCGCGCGATGACGCGCGGCTCCACATCGGGCGCGAGCGGCACTTTGCGCATATGCACGCGCAGGATCTTTTCACGGCCGCCGAGATCGGGGTTCGGCACCACGACGTGCCGGTCGAAGCGGCCGGGGCGCAGCAG
>DIZC01000098.1:0-195 GCA_002429315.1 Alphaproteobacteria bacterium UBA6038 | reverse complement strand
GGCCGGTTGGTGGCGGCGATCAGGATGACGCCTTCGGTGGATTCGAAGCCGTCCATTTCGACCAGCAGCTGATTGAGCGTCTGCTCACGCTCATCGTTGCCGCCGCCGAGGCCCGCGCCGCGATGGCGGCCGACGGCATCGATTTCGTCGATGAACACGATGCAGGGCGCGTTCTTCTTCGCCTGCTCGAACATG